>JBKJLJ010000546.1:0-10630 GCA_046597015.1 Bryobacteraceae bacterium | reverse complement strand
TTGCAATCCTACTTCTGCCTTTGCAGATCCAAGCCGCAGCAGTATTGGTCGATCTCGGCACAGCAAGTATCTTTGCCGTACTCGCCGGGTCGACCGTGACGAACACAGGCAGTTCGGTTATAACCGGAGGCGTCGGCGTCTCGCCAGCAAGCGCCATTACGGGCTTTCCTCCGGGGAACGTAATCGGGGGATCCATTTACAGCGCTGACGCGGTTGCCCTGCAAGCGCAAAGCGACCTGAGTACGGCCTTCCTTTCCGCCATGAATCAGCCGTGTGGAACGAGCCTCACTGGTCAGGACCTTGGAGGACTTAACCTCACTCCAGGGGTCTATTGCTTTGCCACTTCCGCTCAATTGACCGGCGCACTCACCCTCAATTCTCTCGCGGATCCAGCCTCAGTCTTCGTATTTCAGATCGGGAGCACCTTAACCACAGCGAGCAACTCATCCGTCCTGTTTACAAACGGCGGGCAGGGAGCGAAGGTATTTTGGGAGGTAGGAAGTTCCGCCACCTTGGGTACTGGCACCGCCTTCGCCGGCAACATCCTTGCCCTTACGAGCATCACTCTCAACACGGGAGCGACTATTAATTGTGGCCGTGCCCTCGCGCTCAACGGTGCCGTGACTTTGGACACGAACACCGTTTCCAACGGTGCCGGTGGATGCGAATTCGCCAGCACCGGGCCTGGTACAGGGACGGGAGGGAATAATGTCCCCGAACCAGCGACAGGTTCTCTACTCCTGCTCGCCGGCATTCCGGCCCTGCTCTGGCGGATCGCTAAACGATCACGCAAGGATTCGACAATTCGCCAATCCCCGACGCTGTAATCTTCACCACGTCACCGGCCGCCAAGGCCGATGCCTGCGTCACAATAATCCCGGTCCCTGTCAGCAAAACGCTGCCGCAGGGGACCGGGTTCGACCGTAACAAATACTCAATCAGGGTCTCAATCTTCCGGCCGAGCTTCCCGGTAGAAGTCTCGCCGTAGAAGGTTTGCGACTCGCCTCGCAGAATCGTACAGGTCATGTCGATATCGTAGGGGTTCGTCAATTCATCGGCTGTCACCATCACTGGACCGAGCGAGCAGCAGGCCGAATACTGCTTCGACTGGGGCAGGTACAAGGGGTTCTCTTTCTCAATGTCCCACGCCGAAACGTCGTTGGCGATCGTGTAGCCGACCACGCGCCCGTTAGAACCCAACACCACTGCTAACTCGGGTTCTGGGGCCGTGAAGTTCGAATCGGCCCGCAAGCCGATCCCAGCGTCCGGTCCCACGCAAACCCGGCTCGTGCCCTTGAAGAACACCTCCGGCCTATTCGCGGGGTCAAACACGTAGCGGTAGAACCCCTCGCGCGTATTATGTTCGGCGTCCCGAAAGCTTGCGCTCATCTCGTAGGTGCACCCACAAGCCCACACCTCCTTCGGCGATAGGGGGATCACAGGAGTGCTAGTTTCCTTGTGCGAGGAAGCCATCGACGAGGCCAGTTCGGTAAGGATTTTCTTCTCGACCTCCGCCCGCCGGATCAGGTCGTACAGCGTGTGGCCCGGGATCGCCCGAGCCGTCGTGCCTTCGAAAATGGCCGCTGTTACTTCGTTATTCCACTTGATTTGTCCGAGTTTCATGGGAAAGTTACTAACTTAGTACTTCAGGTAAACCGTCTTGTAGTCGCTGTAGAAGTCCATCGCAGCCGGGCCTTGTTCCTTCGGCCCGAAGCTGGAATCTTTGGTCCCGCCAAACGGCAACTGATATTCGACTCCGGCGCTGGGTAGATTCACCGTCAATAAACCGGCCTCACAGCCGTACACGAACTCAAAAACCCGCGAGATGTTGGTCGTCTGAATCGATGCCGATAGCCCGAACTCGGTCGCATTGGCCATGCGCAGCGCATCCGCCGCGTCGGTGGCCTTCATCACGACGAGTACGGGGCCGAATACCTCTTCGGTCCCCAAGGTGTCGCCTTCCTTCACGTCGGCAAAAATCGTCGGCTCAACAAAGTATCCCTTGTCGTAAGCCCCGCCGGTCAGCCGATTGCCCCCGCACAAGGGTTCCCCGTTCTCTTTCCGGCCTATCGCGATGTACTTCAGGTCGGTCTCCAACTGTCCTTCGTCCACCGCTGGGCCGATGTCGATGCCCGCTTCCATGCCGTTGCCGACTTTCAGCTTCTTCGTCCGCTCCACCAGCGCCGCAACGAACTTGTCGTAGATTGGAGCTTCCACTATCGCCCGGCTCGTCGCCGTGCACTTCTGGCCTGTCGAGAAGAACGACGCGTTGACGACGTTTTCCACTGCCGAATTGAAGTCGCAATCGGCCAGCACAATCGTAGGATTCTTTCCGCCCATCTCCAACTGCAAGCGCAAATGCCGCTTCGAGCCTTCCGTATGCACCCAGTTGCCGACCTCCACCGAACCCGTAAACGAAATCGCCTTCACGGGCTTCGCGTTCACGATGGCCCCGCCAATGGTCGCGCCTGAACCTGCAATGAAGTTCACGACGCCGGCCGGAATGCCAGCCTCGTGGCAAGCCTCCACGATCCGCCATGCGCTCATAGGCGATACGCTCGCCGGCTTCACGATGATCGTGTTCCCGCAAACCAGCGCCGGAGCCATCTTCCAGGCCGGAATCGCGATGGGGAAGTTCCACGGCGTAATCAAACCAATCACGCCAATCGGCTTTCGAATGGCGAACATGTGTACCCGATCCCGCTCGGAGGGCACCAAGTGACCCGGCAACCGGGAACCTTCGCTACCGAAGTAGCGGAAGATGTTAATCGCCCGCCGGACCTCGCCCTTGGCCTCAGGCAGTGTTTTGCCCTCTTCCCGGCACATCTCCTCGCCTAACTGGTCGAACTTCTTCTCCAGAATATCGGCCACCTTGAACAGAAACGCCCCGCGGGCCGGACCCGGCATCGCGCTCCACTTGGCAAACGCAGCCTGCGCCGCATCAGCCGCGCGGTCCACGTCCGCCGCCGTTCCCTTGACGAACAGGCCAACTACCTCGTCCGTATTCGCCGGGTTCCGGTTCTCAAAGGTAGAACCGTCTACCCACTCACCGTTGATGTAATTACGAAATGTTTCAGGCATGTCTTTTCAAAAATTATTTGTTTCCGAAGTTCACTTTGGGCGCCGTCCGCGCTCCGGGATCTGTCTTGAAATAAGCATCGTTTCGCTGGAATCCGAACAGAGAAGCTGCAATGTTGTTCGGGAAGAGTTCGATGGTTGTGTTATATTTCTGGACCGTCTCATTATACTTCCGACGCTCCACCGCGATGCGGTTTTCCGTGCCGGCTAACTCATCCTGCAGCCGCATAAAGTTCGCGTCGCTCTTGAGTTGGGGGTAAGATTCCACCACCACCAGGAGCCGCGAAAGCGCGCTGTCCAGTTGCCCGTTGGCCGCAATCTTCTCCGCCGGAGACCGTGCCCCGCCGAGCGCCGCCCGGGCGTTCGCCACCGAAGCGATCACTTCTTTTTCCTGGGACGCGAATCCCTTCACCGTCTCTACCAGGTTCGGAATCAAATCCGACCGGCGTTGCAGAGCCACGTCCACCTGCGCGAAAGCTCCGTCAATCGCATTCTTCTGCACGACCAGTTCATTTCTCGTGCCCAACACCTGCATGCCGAAAAATAGGCCAATGGCCACCAAAACGCCGACTACGATCAATGCAATCTTCATTTTTCATCTCTCCAAACGGTCGACTGTCGCGACCAAAAGTTCGATCTGTTGCAAATAATTGGCGAATAAACTCGCCGTATCCAGCCCGCGCGCTTTGCTTTTTCCCTCACGGAGATCCAACAAAGTATAGAACGGACCGGCCTCGATTCGAAAAGCTTTTTCCATCGCTTCCGCAATTGCCCGCTTCTGCGTCGGCGCCTCCAACCCCGCCAGCCGCAAAACATGCCGGCCCAGCGTCAAGAACGTCGAAACGCTCTCCGTCATCAGTTTCGTCAGTAGCCCCGCATCCGACAGCACCCCCGCCGCCTTCTGCCGCAGCCGCAACTGCTTGCTCCGCACTTCAAACTCCACCCGGCCCCGATAAAACGAATCGTCAATCACCAGATCCGCCACTACGTTCGCACCGGCCAGAATCCGGTGCACCTCTCGGATATCGTGAAACTCCATCGCAAAACAATCGGTAGAAGTCTTCACCTCCTCAGCCGAGAGCAGCAAAGGTGCCGGATTGTCCAGCCCCCGCCACCATCGAAAGATGGGCTCCGCCTGTCCCAACTCTTTCGGCGTCAACTGCGCGAGCACGCAAAGCACATTGAGATCCGACGATTCATCCTGATCCCCACGCGCGCCCGATCCATACAAGATCAACGACACGAGACCGCTGCCGAAAGCCTTCGCCGATCGTTCCGCCAACTCCGCACAACGCTTTTCCAGTTCATTCGCCATAGCTCACTACCAGTCCGAAGACGCTCCTCCTCCGCCAGAATCTCCCCCTCCAAAACCCCCAAAACCTCCGGATCCCCCGCCTCCACCGAATCCGCCGCCTCCCCGGTCGCTCCGGCCAGAGAAAATAGAGCCCAGCATCCAAGCCGCCCCTAGATTCCCACTTCCAAGCAGGTAGAGGACAAAAATTCCTCCGACGATCATCAGCCAGAGCGGCACCGCCCCTTCCTTCTTTCGCCGCTGCACCGGTTGTGGCGTTACTTCGTCGTCTACTGCGACGTTTTTGGACTGCGCAATTCGGGTCCCTAAGTAATGGCTCGCCGCTATCAGGGCGTCCCCGTAGGCTCCCTCTCGCAACGCCGGCCGCATCTCCCGCAGAACCGTGCCCGCCGAACCGTCAGGCAAAATCGGCTCCAGACCGTAACCCACTTCGAGCCTCGACCGCTTGTCCCCGACTACCAGCAATAGCAACAACCCTTCGTCTTTCCCCTTCTTACCAATCCCCCACCGCCGATAGAGGCTATTCGCCACGTCTTCTACCGGCTCGCCTTCAAGAGTCGGGATTGTAACGAGCGCCATCTGTGCGCCGGTCGCCTTCTCTACGGCCGCGCAGTAGCGCTCCAGCGCAACTCGTTGCGACGCCGGAATTACATTCGCGTAGTCGTTAACGTAGCCTTGCGGAACCAGCTTCCCTAGGTCCAACGCCCATCCGGAAGCCGCCATCCAGAAGGCAAACGCCAACCGTACATAACGAGCTGCAAAGTTCATTGCTACCCTAGCACTGCAGATCTTTCCGCGTAAACTTCTGCCCGTTCAACCGGCCCATCACCGTCAACCCCATCCTGGAAGGTTGTAGGAACTCGTTCGCCACTTCCTGCACCTCTTCCGCCGTCACCAACTCGATCCGCTCCAGAATCTCTTCCATTTCTGCATGACGGCCAAAGTACATCTCTTGCCGCGCCAAATTTGCCATCCGGCTCGACGTCGACTCCAAGCCAAGCACGATCGACCCTTTCAGATTGTCTTTCGACCGGCGCAACTCCTCGTCGCTCACGCGTTCGTTCTTAATCTTAGTCAGTTCGACCCGCGTGGAATCAATTACCTTGCGCAACGTCTCCGGACTCGTGCCCGCATAAATCGCCAGACATCCGGTATCCCGATAGCTCGTCAATTCGCTCATGATCGAATAACACAGCCCCTGCTGTTCCCGTATGTTCTGAAACAAGCGCGAACTCATCCCGCCGCCTAAGATGTTATTGAGCGTGTAAGCCACGTATCGCTTCGGATGCGGCATGGGGAACGAAGGAGCACCCAAACAGAGATGCGCCTGCTCGACCGATTTTTTTTCTTTCAACGAGATTTGCGGAGAAGTTAAAGCCACCGGCAATCCCGGCAGGGCCTTACGCTTCGGCAATTTCCCTAGGGTGGCCTCGGCGAGTTTCACAATCGCTTCATGCTCCATCCGGCCCGCGGCCGTTACGAGCAGGTTCGGCGCTATATAGGTGCCCTTAAAGTGGGCTCGCAACGATTCGGGAGTAATTGACTTGACCGTCTTTGCCGTCCCTAGGATCGAGCGCCCAATGGCGTTTCCCTTCCAGAAGTTCCGGCAAAACAATTCGTGGGTCTGATACTCCACGTTATCGGCGTCCATCTTGATCTCTTCGAGCACGACGCCTTTCTCTTTCGCCAAATCCTCGTCCCGCATCATCGGGTTCATGACTAGGTCAGCCAAGATATCAAAAGCTTGGGGGAGATGTTCGTCGAGTACCTTGGCGTTATACGAAACCATCTCGCGACTCGTAAACGCGTCCATATGTCCGCCAATCGAATCGAACGAGTGCGCAATCTGTTCCGCGCTCCGGCGCTTGGTGCCCTTGAACACCATGTGCTCCATGAAGTGTGCGATTCCGTTGTCCGCTTCGCTCTCCCGGCGAGACCCTGACCGTATCCAAATCCCGAGCGCCACCGACCGCAAATGGGACATCCGCTCGGTTACAATTTTCAATCCATTTGGAAGCGTCGTCGTCTGGACTTGGGAATTTTTCATCTCCCTCTATGATGCGCTAGATTCGCCTGCTGTTGCGGCCAGTCTACACCGTGGCCGATAGCTGTCGCCGGAGCGCATCCAGCACACCGTTGACGAACCCTACGCTTTCATCGCTAGAAAACCGTCGCGCCAACTCCAAGGCCTCGTCAATAACGACGGGTGGTGGCGTTTCCGTGTGCAGCATCTCGTAAGCCGCCAAGCGGAGAATGTTGCGGTCCACGACCGACATCCGAGCCACCCGCCAGTTTTGAGAGTGCCGATCAAGAAGCGCGTCCAGCTCTTCTAACTTCTCGACCGTTCCACGGGTCAGAAGTTCCATAAACTCGTCCCACGCAGGCCGGTCAGCCGCTTCCTCGGAATATAGAGAGGAATAGTAGGCGCGCATCGCCTCATCGAGCGACAACGGTTGCCGCATATCCCACTGGTACATAATCTGTACCGCCCGTCGTCTGGACTGGTGTCGCGCCGGCACTAACTCTTCAACTCCCGGAGCAAGTTCGCCATCTCGATCACCGTCGCGGCTGCGTCATAGCCTTTGTTGCCGGACTTCGCCCCGGCCCGATCCATCGCCTGCTCCAGCGTGTTCGTCGTCAACACCCCAAATACGACCGGCACCTGACTCTTCATCATCGCTTGGCCGATTCCCTTGGCGGCCTCTCCCGCCACGTAGTCGAAATGTGGCGTGTCTCCCCGAATCACCGCCCCCAAGGCAATGAGCCCGTCAAACTTTCCGGTCCCGGCCATCGTGGCTAGCTCAGAGGCAATTCCCAAGCTCCCGGAACCTTCACGACTGTCACCGCTTCGTCCGCCACCCCGTGCCGACGCAGTCCGCTCAAAGCGCCGCTCAGCAGGCTCTCGGTCACGAGCGAGTTAAATCGAGCCATAACGACCCCAATCCGGAGCCCGTGCCCGGTCAACGCGCCCTCAATTACCCTATCCGGCATAATTACAGATCACTTCCCTTCAAAATTCGGCACCCGCTTCCCTAAGAACGCGGCCACCCCTTCCTGCATATCTTTCGTCGCGGCCGACAAGCCAAACGCCGCCGCCTCATACTGAAGCCCTTCTGCCAAACCGCATGATAGACCAACATCGACCGCCTGCATCGTCAACGACAACGCCACCGGCGCATTCGCCAACATCTTTCGCAAAAGCTGCTTGGCAAACTGGATCAGTTCCGTTCCGGGCACAACATAATTCACCAACCCGATCTCGTACGCCCGTTGCGCGGTAACCGGGTCGCCCGTCAATAACATTTCCAATGCAATCCCCTTGCCCACCAAGCGCGGTAGCCGCTGCGACCCGCCATACCCCGCAATAATCCCCAACTTCACTTCGGGCTGCCCTAATTTCGCCGTTTCCGCAGCCACTCGAACCGTGCAGGCCATGGCCATCTCCAGTCCCCCGCCCAACGTAAAACCGTTCAACGCAGCCAGAACCGGCTTGCCCATCGTTTCCAGCTTTCGAAACAGCGCATGGCCTTTCTCGGATTGATTTTTCGCCCCTACCGGCGACATCGCCGCAAACTCGCTGATGTCCGCTCCAGCCACAAACGCCCGATCCCCCGACCCGGTCAACATCACGGCCTTGACCGCCGCATTATTCTTTGCGTCGTCCAAAGTGGCTTCGAGTTCGGCTAAGGTGCCTGCATTCAACGCGTTCAGCTTGGCTGGACGATTGAAGGTGATTGTTGCAATCCCATCATCGTCAATGTCGAACAGAAGGAATTCTAGGGACATATGGGATAATCAGGCGTATCGGGAGTTTTAGGCCCACCCTCCGCAAGTGTAACGCATGGATCCATCACACATTCGAAACTTCTCCATCATCGCCCACATCGACCACGGCAAGTCCACCCTCGCTGATCGCCTTCTGGAACAAACCGGAGCCCTCGCCCAGCGCGAAATGATGGCGCAGGTCCTGGATTCCATGGACCTCGAGCGGGAACGCGGCATCACCATCAAAGCCTACGCCGTTCGACTCCTCCACACGGCGAAAGATGGAGAGGTTTACCAGCTCAATCTGATCGACACCCCGGGCCACGTAGACTTCACCTACGAAGTCTCCCGCTCGCTCCAAGCCTGCGAGGGCGCCCTGCTCGTCGTAGATGCGTCTCAGGGCGTCGAAGCCCAGACGCTTGCGAACACCTACCTTGCGCTCAATCAGAATCTCGAGATCATTCCCGTCATTAACAAGATAGATCTGCCGGCCGCCGACCCCGAACGCATTCGCGAACAAATCGAAGCTCTCGTGGGTCTCGACGCCTCGGAAGCTGTGCTGTGCTCGGCCAAACAAGGAATTGGCATCCCCGAGATCCTCGAACAGATCGTCCAGCGCGTCCCGCCGCCTTCCGGCGACCCTGACGCCCCCCTTAGCGCTCTTATCTTCGACTCCTGGTTCGACCCCTACAAAGGGGTCATCATCCTCATGAGGGTCATCGACGGGCGCATCAAACTCCGGCAAAAAATTAAGCTCTGGTCGAATGGGAAGGTTTTCGAAGTGGAAGGTCTGGGCTATCAGTCGCCTAAACCGGTCCCCAATGAGGAGCTTAGCGCCGGCGAAGTCGGGTTCCTCTACGCGAATATCAAAACGATCAGCGACGCCCTGATCGGCGACACGATTACGGACGCCATCCACCCAGCCGCGGCCGCCCTACCCGGATTTGAGCCGATCAAACCGATGGTTTTCGCCGGTCTGTACACGTGCGAAAGCTCTGAGCATGGTCTGCTCCGCGACGCTCTGGAAAAACTACGGCTGAACGATTCGGCGTTCAACTTTGAACCCGAAAACTCCGTTGCCCTAGGCTTTGGGTTCCGGTGCGGCTTCCTTGGCCTTCTGCACCTCGAGATTGTCCAGGAGCGGCTCGAACGCGAATTCGATATCGATCTCATTACCACGGCTCCCGGGGTTCGCTACGAGATCACCCTCCGCGGCGGAGAGGTCGTTCAGGTGGAGAATCCTTCGCGGTGGCCCGATCCTGCGACGATCGAAGTCATTAATGAACCCATCATTAACGCCACCGTGATCACGCGCGAAGAGTACATCGGCGAAATTCTCGCTTTGCTTGAAGAGAAGCGCGGGAAGCAGCAAAAGTTTGAACACATCGGCGGTGAACGCGTCGTTCTGGGCTACGAACTCCCTCTGAACGAAATCGTGCTCGATTTCTACGATCGGCTGAAGTCCGCTTCCCGCGGCTATGCCTCTCTTGACTATCAGCTTGCCGGCTATCGCAGCTCGCCGATGGTAAAGCTCGACGTGCTAGTGGCGGGCGAATCGGTCGATGCTTTGTCGATCATCGTCCACAGAGACGTAGCCTTCGAGCGGGGGAAGGGCCTGATCGATCGCCTACGGAAGCTGATTCCCCGCCAGATGTTTGAAGTCGCTCTGCAAGCGGCCATCGGCAGCAAGATCATCGCTCGGGAGACGATTGCGGCTATCCGTAAGAACGTCCTCGCCAAGTGCTATGGCGGTGACATCAGTCGAAAGCGGAAGTTGCTCGAAAAGCAGAAAGAGGGAAAGCGACGCATGAAGCGCGTCGGTCGGGTAGAGATTCCGCAAGAGGCTTTTCTCGCCGTCCTAAAAGTCAACCAGTCCTCCGAAGACGATTGATCGCTCGTTGGACTGGCTGCGGATCTACCTAGCTTTGGAAGGTCCTCCTCTAATTCGTAAGGTCCACCCTAAAGGATTTCCGCTTAGAGTTCGATAAGACTCCTAGTGGCGAGACTCCGACAATCCGCAGTGCTGGCCGATGCCGCCGACGTACTCAGCGATCAGCTCCACGCCCAGTTGGCCGAAATGGCTGCCCAGCTTGGTTCCCGGATCGAGGATGCGAACCGGCTCTTTCTGCAGCGCCGACGCCGGCAAACTCCGAAAGAGGATGGGCGGGTCGGGCTGGCCATTTTGGCCATCACACCCGGAGCGGCATTTCGGCTCCTTCAAAAGAAGGCGACCATCTCGGCGTTTTTTGAACAGGTCGAATACAACGGACGTCGCCTCGCGAAGCTGAATATCCCTCCGGGCACGATCATCGCGGCTCTCGAAGAGTACGCACGAATTCTTGAGCCGGAAACTAATCTCCGTTGGGTTCTGCAACAGCTTAACTTCTGCGTCATTCTGACGCTTAACAACGCGTTCTACCAGGTGCGCGAAGCAGAAACGAAGACGTTTTTCGACCTTTTTCGGATCGAGCTGGA
>JBKJLJ010000466.1:0-3239 GCA_046597015.1 Bryobacteraceae bacterium | reverse complement strand
CGCCCCAGTGCCTGCCCCACGACCACCGCCCCCGCCGACGAAATCCCCAGCGGCACCATGAACGTCATGCTCGCCAGATTCAACCCAATGTGATGCGCCGCCAGCGACACCGTCGAGAGTCGCCCCGCCAGCAACGTCGCCGCTCCAAATACGGCAATTTCGAGCCCGATCTGCCCCGCCGCGGGTGCCCCCAGCCGCAGCAATTCCATCAGTTCCCTCCCCTTCGGCTTCGCCCATTTCCGCCACAACCCCGTGATATCATCCACCCGCGTCGCCGCGATCAACATCCCCGCCAGAAACACCCGCGCCACCGCAGTCGCCCATCCCGATCCCGTCACTCCGAACGCCGGCACCCCCGAGCCGCCGTAAATCAGCCAATAATTCGCCCCGGCGTTAATCAAGTTTGCCGAAACGAGGGCCACCATCACCGGCTTCACGCGATCCGTCCCCTGCAAAAATCGCCGAAAGGCCGCATAGAGCAGCAGAGGCAGAGTCCCCGTGGAGAGCGCGAAGATGTAAGGTTCAGCGAGCGTCCGAACCTCCGACTGCACCCCAATCCAGGCCATCAGCCACGGCAGCCCTAGCGCCATTGCCATCGTCGGCGGGGTTAAAAACAGCGCCAACCAGACCCCCTGGCGAAGGTATCGATTACACTCCTCCAGCCGCTTGGCCCCAAAAGCCTGGGCCACCAACGGGTCCAATCCCAGCAGCAGCCCGAGGGAGAAAATCCCGAACGTGTCGTAAAGGATATTTGCGACGCCCACCGCCCCAATCGCCGCCTTTCCCAATGGGCCCACCATCAGCGTATCCACGAGACCCATCGCCATCCAGCCGATTTCGGCGACGATAATCGGCCACGCCATCGCGGCCATGCGGAGCACGTGACCGCGAACAGAAAGCATTTCTTTAAGGTAGCAGTTTGCCTAGAAAAACCGCACGGAATAGCTCACCGAAACACCCCGCCCCATCTCGGCGGCCGTGTCCTTAATAAAGGAAAGATGATTCCGATACAGCCGATTCCCGGCGTTAAACACGTTCACCCCGAACAGGTGAATCGCGTGCTGCCGCGTCCAGACATAGGTTCCCCGCACACTCGCCATCGCATAGCCCGCCGTCTCCGTCTCGGTGGAATAGATGCGCGTCTGCTGGTCCGCCAGCACCACCTCCGGTGCCACACTCAGCCCCCGCCAGCGCAGATCCAACCCCACCCGTCCCCGTACCGGCGGAATGCGCGGCAACGGCGTCCCCAACCCCGTCAACTCCGCCTGAACCGCATCAAAACCGAGGTTCAACCAGACGTTCCGATGGAGACCCGCCTGCACCCGTCCGTCCACGCCGGTGTATCGCGAGTTGGCCTGCTTGTATTCCGCCACCCGCAACCCGCCCTCCTCCTCACCGGTCGGTGCCAAAAACACAAAATCACTCATCCGGTAGTAGAAGTAGTTCAATTCCGCCCGCACCCGGGTCGAAGTGTGCCGCAGCGAAATATCCAACCCATCGCCTCGCTCCCGCCGCAACTTCGCATCGCCGATTTCGTAGGTCAGATTGCCAACGTGCGGCCCGTTCGCATAGAGCTCCTCAATCGCTGGTGCCCGATAGGAATGGTTGTAATTCGCCACGAACACCCCACCATTCCAGATCCCAGCGTTCACCCCCGCCGACGCCGAAAGCCCCGTGAACGACCGCTTTTCCAGCCTCTGCGGCCCAAACCGATTGTTCTCCACCCGTGCGCCAAACTGCATCCGCACCCGGTCGGAGATCGTCAACGTTTCCACCGCGAAACCCGCCAAAGCGTTCTGAATCGTCGGCGGCGTAATCGCCTCTTCCCCCACCGCTTTATAGTCCCGCCGCAAGCCCCATCCCCCAAAACTCCCGGACAACCGGCCCGACCGTCGCTGTTCAAACACTGCTCGATAATCCGACTGCTTGTTGAAGAACTGGTTCTCCACCTTCCCATCCGCTACTTCGTCATGTTTCCAGTCGGTGTAGTTGTAGCTGTATTGAATCCCTTCAATGGGACGATTCAAGGAACGGAACCCGCCCGTCAACCGCAGGCCCTGCCGGGTAAACGGCAGCCGCGTCTTTTCCTCACTCAGCGGAATCTGATAGGTGCCGCGCTGCGTGTTGTAGCTCAAGTTGAACCAATTTTTCTCGCCGTAGCGGGCCAGACCCGCCTGCCCCGAATACGTCCGCGACGCCGAATTGAGAATCCGCTCCTCCGGAGTCGAGTAGTCTGATGTTCGTTGCCCGCCCGAGCCCATCCGGATCACCCAACGCCCGAAACCTAAGTCCAGCCCGCCGCTTCCCCCCACCAGCGAGTTGTTCGTCCCTCCTATGGTCGAAAGGTAACCGTGCAGCCCTTCATGACCGGCCGACTGGGCCTCGTGGTGCCCGGTCACCATGTTCACCACCCCGCCGATCGCATTCGAACCATAGAGCAGGGTGGCCGGCCCCCGCACGATCTCAACCCGTTCGAGCGACTGCGGATCCACCGGCTCGCCATGGTCGCCCGACTGCGACGACAACGTCCCTGTCCTTACCCCATCCTGCATAATCAGTACCCGGTCTCCATCGAACCCGCGCAGCACGGGCCGACCCGTCCCCGGCCCCGCACTGCGTTTGGCGACGCCCGGTTGCCCGTCCAGAACATCTCCCAACGACGTCGCCGCTTTGGTCGCTAAGTCCAGCGTGTCGATCGAGGAAACCGCGCTGAACGCTTCGAGCGTCGTCTCCGGGCGGCCCGAGGCCGTGACGGTAATCTCCTGCCGTAGCGGAGAAACCGCCAACGAAAATTCCGCCGTTGCCACGCCGCCGGCCGCCACGGTCACTGTTATACGTCCACCCGTCAACCCGTTCACCGACGCCACTAGGTCGTATTTGCCGACCGGCACCTCTAGGAACTGGTACTTGCCATCATCGTCGGACTCGGTCACCCGGCCCATCGGCAAGAGAAGCACCGAGACGTGGTGCAGCGCCTTACCAGTCGCCTGCAAGGTAACCTTCCCTTCTACCCGGCCAACGGAAGGATTCGGTTCGGCGGAACAGACACTAACGGCACCCATCAGCCCTAAGACAATACGGAAAGCACTCATCCGTTAATGATATCATAATCCTATTATCGTGTAACCCGCACAGGCCGACCTATTTGGAACTTTACGGGGATGCATCGGCATAGGGGGGAGCCTCGCGGCTCCTCCCCTGCCACACCACCGGACATGCGGGTCCGCATCCGGCGGTTC
>JBKJLJ010000395.1:0-4951 GCA_046597015.1 Bryobacteraceae bacterium | reverse complement strand
GAGTTGGCAGGAGCAGCGGGGGCTGTGGCGATCGATGGGCTCGCATCGTCCGGCGTAGTTGGTTTTAGCGATCGTTTGACACGGCTCTTTGCGAGCTCGAGATAACCCGCTCTTCTGCAATGTAGAGCCGGATCTCTCCCCTTTCAACCGAACTAACCGGGTCGCCACCGGTTGAAGTACACGAATTTTGCCGACGATCACTCGCCGGTTGCTTTAGGCATGCCTCGCTTTCGCGAGGCGTTTTCGTTTGGAGCCACAAAACACATGAGCATGAGCAATACAAATCGAGCGACGACGGGGCTGATCGCCGTGGATTTCATCAGAACCGACGGCGGTACGCAGCCGCGTGTGACTCTCGATTGGAAGGTAATTAGAGACTACCAATACCTCTACGAGGATGGCGTCCAGCTCCCGCCAATCACGGTCTATTTCGACGGTTCGGACTACTGGCTCGCCGACGGATTCCATAGGATCAACGCGGCGCGCTCCGCGGGCGAAGAAAACATCCTCGCTGATATTCGGCGTGGCACGCTCACGGACGCGCTTTGGTACAGCTTTAGTGCGAATAAGGCTCACGGTCTGAGGCGGAGTAACGAAGACAAACAGCGGGCGGTAACGGCGGCCCTGCGGCACTCGGCATGTTCCGGCTTGAGTGATCGCGAAATTGGCCGACACGTTGGCGTAGATCACAAGACCGTGGGCGTATGGCGCGAGAAACTAAATGGGGAAATTCCCCAGTCAAAGCGGCGGACAGGCCTAGACGACATCATGATGGAAGCGGCGCCGGAGCTGCCGTCCTCGTCGAGTGCGGAAGGGTTCAGGGCGTTGGCGGATTGCGAATCATCTATAAAGTCTGAGCTCGGAAAGCTCCAGTTAATTCGCAACGATACCGCCAAGGTTATAGAAGAACTTTTGTCCCGGCTGCCCGCGATCATCCAAAGCGGCGACGAGACGTTGATCGTTAAAGTTTGCTCGACGATCGCGGAAGCTAGGGCGCTATTTGAAAAGATTGAAGCGGATTTGCCACCGCCGGAAGTTCTGGACCGCATCGCCGGGGAAGGGGACGCCGTATGAGCGCGGCGGTGGCAACGATGCCGGGAGCCAACCTCCTGTCGGCGGCGGTGGGATACGCGGCGAAGGGCTGGCCGGTGTTCCCGCTTCATACAATAAGCAATGGCGTATGCACATGTACGCTGGGGCAGAAATGCCATTCTCCCGGCAAGCATCCGCGAACACCGAATGGTTTCAAAGACGGTACCTTTGACTTGGCCACGGTAGAACAATGGTGGACTCGCAGCCCAGATTCCAACATCGGCCTATGGTGTCGAGATTTCATCGTTGTTGATGTTGATCCGCGAAACGGTGGAGACGTATCTCTCGATGAACTTTTCTCCACGGTTGCCGATAAGCACGGGTTCGAGACTTTAACGGCTATCACGGGCGGCGGTGGGCGGCACTACGTGTTCAAGAATCCCGATGGCGGCGGACATGACTGCAAGCCGGCTCCGGGGATAGAGATCAAGTCAGCAGGTGGTCTTATCGTAATTGCTCCCAGCATCCATTTGAGTGGCCACAGATATGAGTGGGAGGACACCTCTATTCCCCCCGCGGAAGTGCCGCAATGGCTGCTAAATCTTATCAAGAAACCGGAAAAGCCAGCGATCAGGCCAGCGTTTACCGGTAAGCCGCTAGATCTCGAAAAGTTCATCGCGAAGCACAGGATTTCCGTCAAGCCGCCGAAAATCTGTCGATGTAATTTTGGTGGGTATCAATGGGACATCGACGGGCCCTGCCCATTTCAGCAGGACTATTTCGGAGGTAGTCCAGCAATTGGCGTCACCGCCGCCGGGGCGACTTGGTTCGGATGTTTTTGCGGAGATCACCCCCGAAAAACATGGAAAGACTTTCGGGCTCTATATGGGGCGGTGCAACCTCGTTCTAATTCTAAAGAGTCAGGCACTGCCCCGGCTCGGGTGCCCGAGAATTTACCGGACCGACATGCGCCCCCGCTAGCACCAACAACAGCAACAGGGGAACCAGCGGATGATCCTGTCGCGCCCCCTGCTACAGGAGGAGCTAGCGAAGTGGGAAGCGAAGTGCCGGAATCTGAATACATCCCGAACACGCTCCTCGACGAAGAGGTTGACGAAGCGTTGGCAAAAAACGATCCGACCGCTATCTGGAGGCTCACGACCTTACTTGGAACGATGGAGTTCGAAGAGTATCAGATCCACCGTGCGGTGATCAAAACACGGTTCGGCGGCCGGGTACCGATAGCGGAGCTTGATAAGGCTGTGGCGGCTAAGCGGAACTCGGCCGGGACGCCAGGGGCGGTGAAAGACGACAAGCTGCCGCCAAATGAGGTCGGCAAAGAAATCCTCGGTAACTATGACGTGATAAACGTTATGGACAATATCTACGTCTATGACGGGCGGAAGTGGGTGCCATCGGCGAAATCCTACATCGAACAACTCGCGCTGCGCGAGGACGGAGAATGGGTGAGCACGCGCCACCGGCGAACGGAGATCGCGAGTTTCATCGCCACCAAAATTTATCGGCGTGACCACGTTTGGCGACAGATCGAAATGTACGAGGTCCCGGTCGCAAATGGAATGATCGATATCCGGACGATGACGGTACGCCCGCATCGGAAGGAGGACTATCTACAGACATGCATTCCTTGGGAGTACTCGGCTAAGGCGCAATGCCCGGAGCTCATGCGATGTCTGGACACCTATTTTGGCGGTGACGATGACGGCGAGGCTAAAATCGCGGCACTTCAGGAATTCTTCGGCTACTGTCTAATGCCACACGCCCGCTATAAAAAGGCGCTCCTCTGCGTCGGCGAATCCGATTGCGGCAAGTCGACGATACCGTTCTTGCTTCGGCAATTGGTGGGTGGCGAGAATATAGCGGCCGTAGGTGTAGAGCACATGGACGATGAGCGCAAGCGGGCGCCTTTGCTGGGCAAGCTTGTCAATTTGCTGACGGAACTTACTAGCGACGCCATGATCGCCGATGGTGGTTTTAAAACGCTGGTTTCTACTGAGGAGCCGATTCTTTTCGATGGGAAATATCAAGCGCCAGTAATGGACATCCCGATTTGCAAGCACGTCATCGTCACGAACTCTAAACCTCGCATCAACGACAAATCGAACGCCACATATCGGCGCCTATTGCTGATCCACTTCAACCACGTGATCCCACTATCCGAACAGGACACGACCGTCTGGGACAGGCTGCGCTTAGAGGTAGATGGCATCCTCTCATGGGCGCTGGAGGGGGCCCAACGACTCCACCATACCGGCGGACGATTCACCGATCCCGGCACCTCCGAAATTGCGGAGTATCGCGTCGAGCAAAATCCGTTCGCGCAATTTGTTGCCGAAAAATGCGAGGAGGGCGATGACTACTCGGTGTTCCTCCAGGAGATCCGCACTCAATTTGAGATGTGGAATGGCCAGAAGGTGAGGCCCCAATATTTAGCTGGATTGATTAGATCCGCTGGTTTTGAGATAACGAATGAGCGGATTTACGTGGGTACTTTAAGGGGTTTTAGAGTTCTTGGAGTGAGACTCTGAACCAAACCCCTGCTGTGTGCTTGTGCCGCGTGAAATGAAGTGGGGGCCTTCCCCGTTTGGCGACTAGATACCATTTCGAGGGTCCAATTTGGACGACAACTCGCGATGTAATCGCGGGGCAAACCTCGCTGCCGAAGCGGTAATTGGTTTCAGGCATATAGAAGAAGACCTGCAGCAGAGTCGCGAAACCAAATTTAGGCACAACCCGAGAATAGCTGTGCCTATTCCACATCGTGTTGATTCAGTGCGACTTAGCTCTAACGGACGGATGCTTAGGCACAACAGGCACAGCTATTCCATTGTTCCTCCAGCATCTTCGAGCATATATGCAAGATGGGGGACAGTTAAGGGACATATACACTTTCTCTGGCCTCACATGCATTAATCGAATACCTATGCCTATTGTGCCTATTTTGTTTTGTGGTGCTTTAAGTACAATTGGAATCAGTAGGTTAGCAACAGGCACAACTTTTTAAAAGTTGTGCCTGAGTTGTGCCTATTGTGCCGAAGTCGTGCCAACCGACAATCAGCCCCCAGAGAATTTATTTGCAGTTTCGTCGGACACTTTGCCGACCAACCGCGCATATAGTCTTCAGAAGCCGTTCTTCCGGACAGCGCAAAGCGCACCCGCTGAAGGCCCCCTAACGCAGTACGCCGCCAGGAAACCCCGGCGGCGCTTTGGAGGCAATCGCGATGTGTACTTTAGGAAGCCAGCCGGTAGGTCCGAACCTTGTCCTCTCCGCGGAGGCTCTCGACCGTGAGGCCCAGCTTCTTGGTGATGGCGTGGGAAATGAACCCCCGCACCGTGTGAGCCTGCCAGCCGGTCTCGGTCATGATCTCCTCGAGACTGGCACCGTTCGGGCGGCGGAGCAGGTCAAGAACCTGGGCCTTCTTGCTGCCGTCTCGGGCCGAGGCCGCGTCGTTCGCGGCGGGGGTAGCCTTTGCCGCCTTGGGCTTCGTCTCGGCGCGTGGGGCCGGTGTCGGCTCAAGGTGCTGGATCTCTTTCCAGATGCGCGTAACGCCGGTGTAGCGGCTGGTGAACTTATTCACCCGGGCACCTCCGAATGCGTTCCAAATCGCTATCAGGCGGGTACCGGGCCAAGCCTCGGCGAGGGCAGTGAAGGCTTCCATGCTGTCGAAGACCTCGGTGCCAGTGCTGGCGTCCGGCAGGCCGTCCCAAGCCGTGATTTTATTGTCGGCGTCGATCGTGAAGGTCGTCATTGGTGTTTCTCCTCTTGGGTTAGTTGGGCTGCCTGGGTCACCCGCGGCTGGTTGCTGGTTCAGGCGATCACTCCGTCCGGGTCGACGAACCGGCTCTTGCCCGGTATCGTGACCCACCGTCCGGAGGCAGTTCGAAAGACCTCGATGAA
>JBKJLJ010000272.1:0-4109 GCA_046597015.1 Bryobacteraceae bacterium | reverse complement strand
GTCAGCTCGTTCCTCCGACGCACTGCTCTTAGAAAACCGCATCGGAAAAGGGTGTAAGAATGGGAATCCTTTTCCGATGCGCTCACCCCTGAGAAACAGTTGGAGCAACTGCAGGGGCAATTGGACCGTGCGCCGCTTCGCGCTCGGGGCAGAGTGTCCGCTGTGATCACTCCGTTTCCAGCCAGGCCCGCGTCCAATCAAAATCCTGACTGAAAACGCCAAACGCTCAGCGGTACTTGCGGTCCAGGGAGAGCTCGGTAAAACTTACATAGTTTGGGAAAACACGAAAAGCTTGGTTGGCGAACCGGAGATCACCCGTCCCAGAGATAAAAAATTCCCTCTGATGCAATCTGCAACAGATTAAAGGAGCGGTTCGAACTTGTTACCGGCTCCCGCAAGCATGCTTACATTCAGCCCACTCGCTTCAATCTATTAGCCCATTGCCTCAGAGGGCGGGTTCAAAGGTGAACTTCATCAATTCGTGCTAGTACCCAGCAAGTGGGTAGCCAACCTCTTCATTCCACCAAACCATTGAAAATAAATCAAGTGGGGGGGGAAGGAAACTTCGTTGGGAGGCACCATAACCCACCTGTGTGTCGGTGTGACACAATCAAAAGCGTGAGCCGCATTTCGCGCCGTTCCCTCTTCGCCCTCCCCGCCGCCGCGGCCCTGCAGGCCCAAAACGACGAAGACTTTCAGGTCTACACCGAGCACCCGCGGCTCTTCCTGCCTGCCCGCCGTCTCCGGCTGCTCCAACGCGAGCGCGAGCGCACATCCGTCCGCTGGCAGCAGTTTGAGACCCTGGTGGCAGGCAAGGTCGAAATGCCCGAGCCCGGCCTCGCCTGGGGCCTATACGGGCTACTCGCCAAGAACGAGGAGTTCACCGGTAAGGCGATCGGTTGGGCGCTAAAAGCGACCGACGTCCGCCAGGTCGCTCTCGTGTACGACTGGGCCCGGCCAAGCCTCAAAGAAAGCGAAGCCGCCGCTCTCAGAGCCAAACTCGCCAAGCTTCTCGCCAGCCCTGCTTCGTCGCGTCGGATCCCCGTTATGCGCGACCGCGCGTTCGCCGCTGTCATCCTGGGTGGCGAAGCCGGCAAGCGCGAACTCGAGGCCATTGTCAAAAATTGGTGGCGCGCGGAAATCGCCCCCGCCCTAAAAGCTGGCAAATTCCGCTACACCCGGGAAGAGAGCCACGCCCTGTTCGAACTCCTCCACGCCGTCCGCGATAACATCAACATCGACCTCCGCGAGGACGCAGCCAAGTACTTCAAAGAGCTCCCGGCCTATCACATCCTCAGCTACTACCCCGCCACCTTCCCCGCCCCCGAAAACGAATACCGAATCCCTTTTTACGAGGGCAACGGCGAACCGGACCTCCGCGTCGCCGCGCTCTCCCGCGCCACCGACCTGAGTATGGTCGCCTTCGATACCAACGCCCAGGAAACTCAGTTCGTTCAGGGCTGGCTCATCCACGATCGCTTCCTGATGAGGGGCGCGTTCGGCATCCCTTACGAGTTCCTCTGGGCGAACCCCTACCAGCCCGGCCTGAGCTACTACCATCTGCCCCTGGCGATGCATCAGTCGACCGCGGGTCGACTGGTGCTTCGCAGCAGTTGGGAGGACGATGCGAGTTGGTTCCACTTCGGCGACGGCAAAGTTCAGGTGTTTGAAGAAGGGGGCCGGAAAGATCGCAGCATGAAGTCCCCAGCGCCCATCGATATCGCTGGAACCGTCGTGTACTTCGGCCGCGACAACATGGAGTTCAAAGTCGATAGCGACGAACTCCAGAACATCTACGTCATCGGCCTTGAAGCCAAAACCGCCTACGACGCCGAACTCGACGACCACGAGATTACGGAACATACGACGGACGCCGGCGGCATTCTGAACTTCCTGTTTACGAAAGAAGGCGACCGCACGGTGCGACTTCACAAGCCGTTCCGGTCAAAGTCGTAGCGCTGTTCGAATCGCTCTCCATTCCACCCCAGCGAGAGTTCAGTCTACGAACACCAGTTGCCCAAAGCGCTTTGGGTTATGCGGATTCGGCTTCGCCATTTCGGAGTCCGACCATTGGCTCAACCGCCGGGCCGGCTCGGTTCCGTCCCATCGGTTCATATTCGCCGTCCAAATTTCCCCTCGCGCCGGCGGCTTCCCCGTCCCCAGCCCTTCAAAGTCAGCCCAGGAGATCGCCAACTCCAACGACCACCCCTTTTCCGTCCGCTGGGTCTTTACTTGCACGTCTGTGAAGTCCATCCGCTTCAGCAAGAACTCCGGAAACACGTAGAAATAGTCGTAGAGTACGCCGCGCGCATTCATCTCCAAACCAAAGTAGTTCGATTGCGAAGGCTTCGGATTAATGAATAGCTCCACCGCGTCGTCCCGATACGTCGGATCATCACGCTTCTCAAATTGCGCCGTAATGTCGCTATCGTCGCAGACGTAGGAGACGTACAAATACCGCTCATCCCGCAGGATTCGCGCAACGGTCTTCTGCTTGGCACCCTTCTGAAACTCCCAGGGAAATAAGAACTCCACCGCCGTCGCACTCTGCCAAGCGGCGTCATCCACGCGGCCATCCACCACTACCGGCCCTTTCGCCCGCTTCACCTCATAGCGCGGTACCTGGCCCTGCACCAGCGCCACTACGAACACGAGCCCGAAAAGCGTCCGCATCAATTTACCGCCACCGTTACGTTCGACCGACTCACCGCGCTACCGACGGTCACGACCACCGGCAACTCTCCGCCTTGGACACTTAGCGGCACCCGAACGTTGACCTGCATTACCCCCGCCACCAGCCCTGGAGCTCCCGCCGCGTACTCAACCACCGCGTCAACGCCGCCAATGCTGACATTCACCGGAAGCTTCGGCCGCGGCGCTCCCGCACCGTTTGGCCGGCCATCCGCTCCGGTCGGAGTCGTCGCCCCTTCGCCGGTTACATACAACACGACGACACTCCCCTTGTCGGCCTGATTGCGGATATTGTTCAGCGTCCCGTTCTGATTTAGAATCGCGCCCTGCCCGCGGCCGGACGAGTCAGCGGTAAAAATCGCCGGAGCGGCTAGAATTACCGGCAGCGCAATCGTATTGGACCGCCGCCCTTCAAACTCCACCTGCACCTGCGTCGTCGCCTTCCCTTCGACCGCATACGGCACCACCACCGACAATTGGCCGGCGCTCGTGTAAATGATCGGAGCCGGAATATCGTCAAACAATACCCGCGTGCCGGCCACCGAACTCGCTACGAACCCTGCTCCGTCCAGCCGGACACCGGCGAGCTGCAGCGGTCCCATGTCCTTGCCGAAGAACGTCACCAATTGCCCCGGCGAAACACCCCCCTGATCGGTCGCGGAACGGAAACTCGCCGCATTCGCTACGCCAGCAATCGAAATCTCCGGGGCCGGCGGGCCTGTTGGCGGCTGCAGCGTAATCGTCGCCGTCGCCACGCGTTGGGAGTCGACCACGCTAGCCGCTCGCAGCGTGACCGTGCTTGGCGCAATGATGACCCCCGGCGCCGCATACAACCCCGTGCTCGATATCGTCCCCGTTTGAGGAGTAATACTCCAGGTCACCGCCATGTTTGGAGATCCCTGGACCGTCGCGGTAAACTGCTGCGTCTGGTTCGCCCTCAGCGTCACACTCACCGGACTCAGCGCTACCTGCACCCGCTGGATCAACGTAATCGTCGACTCACTAATCTTCGTGCCGTCCGCCGCCGAAATGGCCGACACCGTCACGGTTTGCGTTCCGGAAAAACTTGCCGGGGCCGTGTACAGTCCCGTCGTCGAAATCGAGCCCAATGCGGGAAAAATCGACCACCGCACCGCCGTGTTCGCAGTGTTGGTCACCTCCGCCAGAAACTGCTGACTCTCCCCCGCGCCCAGCGAAACCGTCGCCGGCGCAATTCGCACCGTAATCTCGGCGTACCGCACGACAAATCCATCCGAAGCCCCGTTCAACTTCGCCGCCAACACGCCTGGCGTCGTCGGCAAGTTCGTCGAATCCGTCGACCCCGCGCCCCAAATCCTCCCGGCGTTGTCCAGCGTAATCCCATTCAAGGAGTCAGTGCCTGTGCCGCCCACATGCGTCGAAAAAGCCACCAGGCTTCC
>JBKJLJ010000806.1:0-4369 GCA_046597015.1 Bryobacteraceae bacterium | reverse complement strand
GTACGCGTCACGAGTGTTGGGGGCGGGGGAGTCGCAGATGAATTTTCTGGTGCCGGGGGAGGTGCGGTTGGGGGTAGCGCGGGTGGAGATAGGGGGAGAGGGGTTGGCGACGGAGGTGCTGTCGGCTTCGCCGGGGTTGTTCTTCACGAATACGGAGGGGTTGGAGCAGTACGGGACGGGGATGCGGTATCGACCGGACATTGAGGGGTTTGTGGGTGGTTTGGCAGTGAAGGTGGAGGTGGTGGCGGAGGGAGACGGGGTGGAGCGGGTTCGTTTTGTATTGCCGGAGGGGGTTAAGTTGCGGGGAGCGGTGCCGGTATGGGTTCGAATTGGGGAGTGGGAGAGTAATCGTTTGGTGGTTCGGTTGCGCTGAGAGAGGCGAGCCTTTATACTGAAAGATCGGGTCCAGTGCGCCTTCGTGTGTCTGTGCCCCTTAGGAACTAAAGAAAATGCCGAAGCGTACATATCAGCCCAATAATCGTAAGCGTGCCAAGGTGCATGGCTTCCGCGAGCGTATGGCCACCAAGAATGGTCGCGCCGTGCTGGCTCGCCGCCGTGCGCGGGGGCGCTGGAAACTCACCGTCAGTGACGAGCCTGCCGTCCGTACCGCCAACTAGCGGGCCGCTCAGCTCTCACCGTCTGCGTAAACCGGCCGAGTTCCGAAAGGTTTACGATCAAGGTGTGCGATATCCGAGTACCTATTTCGTGGCTTTCTGCTTGCGGCATAGTTCCGTTTCCGCCGACGCGGCCCTCCGCGGACCCGGTCCGCGCATTGGGATAACTATTCCGCGCGCGGTGGGGAAAGCTGTACAGCGGAACAAGATCCGGCGGCGCTTGCGGGAGATCCTGCGGCCCCGCCTCGAGAAGATTTCCGCTGCGTGCGATATCGTCTTCAATCCGCGGCGTTCGGCGCTGCTGGTTAATTTTGCGGTGCTTGAGCGCGAAATGGAAAAGGTTTTGGCGCGATGCAGCGCGTAATGCTCCGGCTGACGCCGGTGGAACTTTCGCTGTTCGTACTGCGTTTTTATAAGCGAGGGATATCGCCCTGGCTACCGTCGGCTTGCCGATTTCATCCTACCTGCTCCGTCTACATGATGGAGGCGATCGCCCGGTTTGGCGTCCTGAAGGGCGTCTGGCTGGGCGTGCGGCGTTTAGGCCGTTGCCATCCGTTTTGCGAAGGCGGCGTTGATCCCGTTCCGAACAATTAATTCTTTATGGCTGATCCGAATCCGAAGAAAGAGCTTTCGATGGAGCAGCGGCTGCTGCTGGCGTTTGTATTGATGGGGGTGGTGATCTTTGCCTCCCAATACTTGATGCCGAAGTCGCCGACGCCTCCCGTGGTGGCGAAGAAAGACGCTGGCCAGGTACAGAAGCAGGAGGCGAAGGCGGGAACGCCGGGTGCTCCGGCTGGATCCCCAGGTTCACCGTCTGGATCGCCGGGGGCTCAGGGGGCGGCCGCGGAAGCTCCGCCGATGTCTACGGAGACGACGACAGCGACCAAAGAGGAGTTTCCATTTCTCGATACGGACCTTTACCGGATTCAGTTTGCCAACCGTGGCGCGGTGGTGTTGAGTTGGGTGCTGAAGAACTTCAAGGACAATACCGGCAAGCCGCTCGATCTTATTTCCGGAGTGAACACGACTGCGATTGGAGTGCGACCGTTTTCTTACGACTTTAAAGATCAGAAGCCGGCGGTGGAGTTAAGCACAGCGCTGTTTGCGATGGAGAAGGGGGCCGACGGCAAGTCGATCACCTTTACTTATTCGGACGGCAAGGTGACGGCGCGGAAGAGCTTCTCCTTTAAAGATAAGAGCTACATGGGCGAGGTGAAGAGCGAAGTTGTATCGAACGGCGCGCTGCTTTCGCATGGTTTGGTCTGGCGCGGCGGATTTGGCGATCCGAGTGTCGATAAGGCCTATGCGGCTCAGCTTTCGTTGCATCAGGAGGCTAACGAAAATTATCCGACCACGCTGGAAAGCTCGAAGGCGGAGAACGGCCCAATTGTGAACGCGGGGAATTACACATTTGTCGGGATGGAGGACGCGTTTTTTGCGGCGCTGTTTTTGGCTAAGCCCGGGCAGACGATCGAGATTAAGACCTTCACCGATAAGTTGCCGTGGCCGGCTGGTTCGAAGGACTTTCTTCCCTTTGTAGGGACGGGGGTTGGGTTAGCTGGGAAGAACGAGTTCAAGGTTTACGTGGGGCCGAAGGATCTGGAGATTTTGAAGGCTACGGATCCGCGGATTGAATCGGTGGTGGACTGGGGCTGGTTCGGCTGGATCGCGCGGCCGTTGTTTGCAATGTTGCGTTGGGTGCACGCGCATTCGTTTCAGAACTGGGGTTGGGCGATTGTTTTAGTCACGGTGATGATCAACCTGGCACTCGTGCCGTTGAAGCTAAGCAGCATGAAGAGCATGAAGAAGATGGCTCTATTGCAGCCGCAGATTCAGGCGATCAATGACAAATATAAAGGCGTGGGGATGAATGACCCGCGGGCGAACGAGAAGAATACCGAGACGATGGACTTATATAAGAAGAACGGGGTGAACCCGGCAGGCGGCTGTGTGCCGCTGCTGTTGCAGTTCCCGTTTTTCATTGGGTTTTACAAAGTGTTGTCGGTGGCGACGGAGTTGCGCGGGGCGGAGTGGGCGTGGGTGACGGACCTTTCGCGGCCGGAGACGCTGGCGCTGCGCGTGTTGCCGTTGTTGATGTTGGGATCGCAGATTTACTTGCAGAAGATGACGCCGACGACAGGCGGGGACCCGGCGCAGCAGCGGATGATGATGTTCATGATGCCGGTGATGATGGCGTTTCTGTTCTGGAATGCGTCGAGTGGCCTGGTGTTATACTGGCTTACCGGAAACGTGGTCGGCATCGTGCAGCAGATGTTCTTCAATAAACTGACCCCGGCGACGGGTGTGACGGCAGCACCGATCGTGGCGAAGAAAAAAAAGTAACTCAACCCTACTCAGATGAGCAACCCACAGAAATACACGGTAGAAGCCTACGGGCCGCGGATCGAGCAGTTCTTGGGCGAATTAATCGCGAAGGCTGGCTTGGAGCTGGATTTTGCGGTGAGTGCGGGTGCGAGTTTGCATCCGGAGATTGAGAATCCTGAGCTGATGGTGAAGTTCACCGGCCAGGATCTCGACATGTTGCTAGCGAACCGGGCGGAGCTGATGTTGGCGCTGGAGCATCTGACGCTGGAGTTGCTGCGGGTGCCTTCGGATGAGCATTCGCTGGTGTGCTTTGACGCCAATGACTATCGGCTGTTGCGGATGGAAGAGTTGCGGCTGAGTGCTTTGGCGGCGGCGGAGAAGGTAAAGAAGTCGGGCGAGGCGTTCCGTTTTTCGCCGATGACTTCTCGGGAGCGCCGGATCGTGCACATGGCGCTGCGGGGTGAGACGGAGCTGACGAGCGAGAGTTTTGGCACGGGACCGACGCGTCAGGTGGTGATTTACCTGGCGAGCGGGCCGAAGCCAAATATTCCGCTGTTGCCACCTCCGCCGCCTCGGCGGGCTTTTGGGGCGCCGGCTACGGAGCGGGCACCCCGGGATGATCGGGATCGGCGGGGTCCGCGATCGGGACCGCGTCCGCGACGCGACGCGTAAATTTTCGTGGTGGATACGATTGTGGCGATTTCGACGCCGCCGGGCAGGGGCGGCATTGGCGTGGTACGGGTGTCCGGGCTAGGGGCGCGGTCGATTGTGGAACAGGTGTTGGGCGCGCCTTTAGGGGCGGTGCGGGTGGCGACATTGCGGAAGATCGTTGACCCGGTGGTGGTGACTTACTTTGCGGGGCCGCAGTCTTATACGGGTGAAGACGTGGTGGAGATTTCATGCCACGGAGCGCCGGTGATTTTGCGGCACGTGGTGGAGCAGTGTGTGGGGGCGGGGGCGCGATTAGCGAATCCGGGCGAGTTTACGTTGCGGGCGATGGTGCATGGGCGGTTGGACCTGCCGCAGGCGGAGGCGGTGCGGGATTTGATCAACGCGTCGACGTTGTATCAGGCACGGGTGGCGGCGCGGCAGGTAGGGGGCTCGGTGGCCAAGGTGGTGCGGCCGATTAAGGAGATGCTGCTGGAGTTGATCGCGCTGCTCGAGGCGGGAATCGACTTTGCCGAAGACGACGTGAACGTGGCGCCGGACGCGGATTTGCTGCGGCGGTTGGCCCCCATTGCGGCGGCGGTGGAGCGTCTGGCACGGAGCTTTGACTATGGGCGGTTGGTCCACGGGGGAGTGACGCTGGCGATTGTGGGTCGGCCCAACGTAGGGAAGAGTTCGCTGTTCAACCGGTTGTTGGACCAAGACCGGGCTATTGTGACCGATATCGCGGGGACAACGCGGGATTTGGTGGCCGAGACCGCGAG
>JBKJLJ010000739.1:0-5495 GCA_046597015.1 Bryobacteraceae bacterium | reverse complement strand
ATCACCCTATTCTGACGCGTTCCGGACAAAATTAGTTGGACGTTTCGAAAAGGCCCAGCGTGGATCTAGTCGGCGCGAGTCGCGAGGCGTGTCGCTTGGCTACGGGCCAGCCCGTGCGCGAGCCGATCGTTCAGTCCGGAATCGGCGAACTCGGCAGCTACCCGAATTGCGTTCTTGATCGCGTTGGCGTTGGAACGGCCGTGGCAAATAATCGTACAGCCCTTCACTCCTAGCAGGGGTGCCCCGCCGAACTCGGAGTAATCGACGCGTTTTTTGAAGTTGGCGAACGCCGACCGGGAGAGAAGGTAGCCAATCTTTCCGGACAGACTCGCCTTCAGCGATTCCTGCAAAAGATGTTTCACCACATCAACCAACCCTTCACTCACTTTCAAAGCCACGTTGCCCGTGAATCCATCACAAACGATTACGTCCGCGTGGCCCGTAAACAGATCGCGACCTTCGACGTTGCCAATGAAATGGAGGGGAAGTTTTTTCAGCAGCGGCGTAGCCGATTTGGTCAACTCATTGCCCTTGTGTTCTTCTTCGCCAATCGAGAGCAAGCCAACGCGCGGCTTCTCCGTATGGAAAATCAGCCGGGAGTAAAGATCGCCCATCATGGCAAACTGAGCCAGCATCTCGCCGGAAACGTCTACGTTGGCACCGACATCGAGCATTACTGCCGGTTTGCCCTTTACGGTTGGAAACACGGTGGCAAGCGCCGGACGGTCTACGCCGGACACCATGCCGCAAACGGTTTTAGCTAACGCCATTACCGCCCCTGTGTTGCCGGCACTGACAACGCCTTGGGCATGGCCATCACGGGCCAACCGAAGCGCAACTCGAATCGAGCTGTCTTTCTTATTCCGCAAGGCTTTGCCCGCGCTATCCTCCATGGTCACCACTTCGCTGGCGTGGTGAATAGCGATAGGCAGTTTTTCCCAGCCGGGGTGGGAAGAGAGCTCGCTCCGCAAGACCGGTTCCTGTCCTACTAAAACAACGGAAACGGGAAGATGACGAACGGCGCGAATGGCACCTTCGACTTCAGCCTTGGGAGCGTGGTCCCCACCCATCGCATCTACGGCGATTGTCACCATAGCAAGGAAATGGCGCCTCTACCGAGATCTACTGTTCAGCAACTTCGATAACCGCGCGACCCTTATAGAAGCCGCAGCTCGGACAAAGACGATGGGGCAGCTTCACAGCGTGGCAGTTCGGGCACTCCGAGTGGATCGGGCGAACCAGAAAGTCATGCGCACGGCGGGAGGAGGTGCGGCGCTTGGAGTGACGACGTTTGGGATTAGGCATGGCGAGGTCTTTACCAAAACAGTATAGCGAACATTTGTCGAATCCGCTACAACTTACCCAGCGCCGCCCACCGCTCGTCAGGGATTGTCGTTGTACAGGAGCAGGTCTGTTCGTTTCGGTTGATGCCGCACACGAAACACAGGCCCTTGCATTCAGGTTTGCACAGCAGACTCGACGGCAGCAGGAGGAGGACCTGTTCCCGCAGGACGTCGTTCAACTCCATCCCGTCCCCATCGTAGAATCCCAGATTAATATCCTCCGGATGGAGTTCTACCTCCTGACCAGGAAGCGATTCCGGAAGCGGCTCGTACAGCAAATCGAAATCGTTGTCGACTGGGATCTCTACCGTAGTCAAACATCGATGACACTCGACCTGCAAAGCAACCGCCAGGTGCCCGACGAAGTGAATTTCCTGAGTCAGCTCATCCAGGCTTGCTTCGCCGTTGGCGATTAAAGTCGACGTCTGATTGGTCCCAGGGTCCCACTCAATCGTACCCGGCTGGATCGATTCGGTGAATGTGATTTTGGCGTGGTCAAGAGCGCGAACGGAAACGAACATACCCTTATTCTGACAGAGTTAGCGCAGAAAGCGACGAAAACCGAAATCATAGACACCCGCTCCGATGATCCCTCCGAGAAGAGGAGCAATCAGTGGAACCCAAAAAATCCCACTGCCATCGGTGAGACCGTTGTTGCGAAACCCCGCCAAAACGGTAAAAAGCCGCGGCCCAAAATCGCGTGCCGGGTTGATGGCGTAACCATGCATCGATCCAAAGCTCATGCCGATGGCGACTACGATCAGTCCAACGAACAAAGGCGTGAGCCCCACCGGATGCGGCGCGTTTTCTTGGTCGGTGATGGCCAAAACAAGGAAAAGAAGGAGGGCCGTTCCGATCACCTGATCGACGAACCCGGCCATCGGGGCAGCCGGGAAAGCGGGAAAGGTCGCAAAAACGCCAGCCGACTTCTCCAGACCCGGATCGAATTTATGGAAAGCCTCCCGATAGTTCAGATACACAAGGGCAGCGCCAGTAAAGGCGCCTGCCAACTGCGCCAGAACATAGGGGACCACTTTGGCCCACGAAAATCCGCGAAAGATAGCCAGAGCCAGCGTCACCGCCGGGTTTAAGTGCGCTCCGCTCGTCTTACCAGCAACGAAAACGCCGAACATGACCGCCAACCCCCACGCCAAGTTGATGTTCGTCGTGCCGCCGTTGACGATCTCACCCGGAGTTCCGGTGCTGAAGAGTACGACGGAGGCCACC
The DNA here is from genome assembly GCA_046597015.1 of Bryobacteraceae bacterium. Taxonomy (GTDB): domain Bacteria; phylum Acidobacteriota; class Terriglobia; order Bryobacterales; family Bryobacteraceae. The sequence continues at coordinate 2,925 of JBKJLJ010000739.1, read as the reverse complement.
ACTCCAGTTCCCAAAATCAGGATGACGAGTGTTCCGAAAAATTCAGCGATGAGTTCAGCCGTAAGGCGAGAAGGCAACATGACGGACGATTCTACACTACTTCTTCCAGTGGATAGCCAGTGGATAGAGTGACGCTCGCTCCGCCGGGAGAAATTCCACCAGAAATTCGCTAGGGCTTGCTTTCGTAAGGGATTTCCAGCGTGCCCGTATCGAGTCCTTCGATCCGCACCCGGAGTGGGGGCGGGGGCTTCACGGCGATGGGTAGTGGCTCGGCCGGTATTCGCCGCAAAGTCGCAACTTTCAGGTGATCAAGGACAGGCTTCGGTGCAAAAGGCTGAATCGGCAGTCCTAGGAGAGCCGCTAGGGCAGGGAACTCCTCAAGCACTTCGGTTTGGTTCAGCTGGGCCGATAGAACAAGTCCGGTCGATTGTCGATCGGCGGCCAGCCTCGGGAGCCAGGGTGCAAGCGCGTAGACACCGGAACGCTTCCCAAACCTTTCGGTCTCAATCGCCTTTATCGCAGCGTCAAGCACGGCAGCTTCTTCGATACGAAAGCCGACCGCCAACCCTACGTTCGCCCCTACTTTTAGAGCCAGTTCCAGTCCTGCAGACTGCGTACCACTCACCCCATCCCAAGCGGTTGGTGCGAAACCGGCCGGAAGATCGTCGGTTAGCACCCAGACTTCGGCTTCTGCCGCCAACTCCAACGCACGACCAAACAGCGAAGTGCGTCGTCCCAGCGCCCCAGTGGAAGTCTTGCTTCGGTCAATCGCCGCGGTTACTGCCGACCGGGTCCCCAGCAATGCCGTTTCGGCATCCACGATAGCGAAGTGCACTTCATGCGGAGAACCACTCGGGGGCAGGATCACTTCGACCCCTTTATACGCCTTGATCATTGCGTGGCCTCGATCGGCCATCTGTTTGATTCGTCCCGCATCCAGAGGGCCGGATAATACGAGTACGGAATCCGCGATTCCGTCGCCTCCGAACGCCGTCGATACCAACAAGCGCTGCACATGACGCGACAGTTCCGGACCCATAGCGGCCAAAAACTGCTGGCGCAACTTCTCTCCGAGCGGATGCTGACCAAGGCGGAGGAGGTCGGCGCCCGCGAGGATCTGAGCATCGGCATGGGCAAATCGCCAGGCTGAAGGTTCCGGCCGCGCCTCGACTCCAGGCACCGCTCCTAAAAGCATCGGAAAGATTGTAAACGCGAGCGCGCCAAATAGAGCTTTCACTGGCATCCCCAGGCTATTCCACAGGCAAGATGGCCGTGTTTGAACTTCGACCGTTCACCACCGCGGTAACCATTACCTCGCGGCTGGTCGCCACTTGCTCTCCAATCACTAGCTTTACCGCCACCAATCCAACCTGTCCAGGGCTTGCTATCGCGCTGAGCGGGGTTAGCAAGTTCTCCCCCACTCTGAGCTCGACCGGGTCTGCGACCGGATTGGCGGGAGTCAACGGAACGGGGAACCCTTCGAATACGGGGCGGAGGTAAGGTCCAAAGCCAGTGCCCAGCAGCGTGATCGTTTCTCCTCGGCGAGCCGGACTGTCAGGCGAAATGACGCTCCCGTCTTCGTGCGTCGCTGCCAGATAGAATTTGCCGTCCAGGGTAAAGCCGAACAATCCCGGCGCGTTGCGCACAATTTGTACTTTCCCCAGGATTTCCGGCTGATTTCCCGTCCGAACGGCAAGTACCTGCTCTCCCTCGGCCAAATCAAACGGCAGCTGAGCGTTGATTTGTTCCGGCGAGACGAAGAGCAGCGGTAACAACCGAGTGCCCCAGCGAACCGTTGTGCCTGCCAGCGCTTGGGATAACGGACCGGACGGGCCGGCTACATAATCAGGTGCCAGTTGGCGGCCGAAGACTGAAATTACGCTCCCCGGAGCCACAACCAAGTCCGGCGTTTCACCCGCAGCATTCCGGATTCCAGTCGTTGGGATCACTGGAATCCGATCGAGTAGTGCCCGAACCAGACGCGGACCGCGCAGAGAAACTACCCCGGAATCAGTCGATCCGTCCAGATCTCCTGCCCAGCGGCGGAATCGGAAACCTTCCCGTAGGTTCACCGTCACCCGAACGGCGGCAGTCTCCGGATAAAATCCGTCAGCCGACGGTGGTTCAAAATTAAAGGTCGCGCCCTCGGCGGGATCGGCCGAAGCGCGAAGTGTATTCGCCGTGCGATAGCTGAGGCTCACTCGTCGCTCGTCGCCGGCGAAGGAGAGTGTCCGGATCCTTTCCGCACTATCGTTCCAGGACGCGAACTCGGCCCGGGAATCGGGGCCGAAAGCGATTGTCGCCGTCGCTTCCAGGGCAACCGCCGAGCCATTGGGTCGATCCAAAACACAGGGCATATCGCAAGCCTGGCCATCAATCAGAATCCTAGACGCGGGCTGGTTGGTCGTTATCGTCACTCTAGGCAAAAGTTCGTAGTTGGCGATTAGCCGTAGTCCTCCCTGGGTCGTATCTGCCGGCGTCGTAATGTCCTGCGTCGCAGCACCGCCGTTAGACCAGTTCAGAAACCTATACTTGCGCCCCCGGCTGTCGGTAGTGATCGCGGGTGCGGTCACCGTATTGGCGCTTCCGACCGCCCAGACGAAATTGAGCGACGGCCAATTATCCCGGCCGTTCACGGACAACTTGAGCCCGCTCGGTTGGGTGAGAAACGAAACAGTGGCACCGCGCACAAAACGGGCCGTCACCGTTTGCATCACATTCACATTCGTTACTTCGTAAACCCCACCCGGCCCAAGGGGAACGTCGTAGGAATCAAAAACCCACACGCGGCCCTGCAAATCCTGTTGGGGGCTCGGCGCGCTCAGCAGATGTCGAGCTCCGCCGGCAAATTCCCTCACACCAGGATTGAAACGGCCAACATCTTCGAACCGACCGACCGTGTTAAACGGAGTTCGGTCGACCGAA
>JBKJLJ010000270.1:0-11177 GCA_046597015.1 Bryobacteraceae bacterium | reverse complement strand
AGAACGTGACGGGAATATGGGCGAAATCGAAGCGCGGAGGAGGCATGGAAAGCTAGACCAAGATTTCGCGCGCAGGCGTCCCCAGCAAGCCTTCGGCCTTGACGTTCAGCATTGCAGCGGCGGTGGCGGCAACGTCGATATGGCGGATGGGTCTTTCCGTCATCCCCTTCGTGACCCCGGCACCGAGGGCGAGCAACCAGGTGTTGCGGCAGGAAGGGTCGCCACTGCGGTGGTTCAAAAAACCGTTGGCGGTATTCGCGTCGCCATCGCGGCCGAGTTCGGGCAGGACCAGCAAAGTGGTCTGGTCCTTATATTTCGCGTTCTCTTGGATTTCGTCCCAGAGCATGCCCGTCAGCCGGTCCGTGCGCGTGACGGCTTGCAGGTAGAGCGAATACGAGCCCCAATGGGCGACATCCATATCCCAAAAATTCACGAGGAGGAGTCTCGGCGAAAATTCGCGCATCACTTCGCGGGTGATAAAGAACGTTAGTTCGTCGCCGGAGGTGGGTGCTTCGGGGCCGTTGATGAACTCGCCCAGGGCGCGGGTGAGCGTGGCCTGCACTTGCTTGTCCATTTGGCGGCTGCCCTTGAAGATGGTCCAACCGACGCCTTCGTAGCCTTCCTGCATGATGGTTTCCAGACGCCGATGGACGGCATCGCGATCGGAGAGATCGGAGGCGTTCGGCTTGCGGACGACATCCTTAACCGCGTCGAGCAGCAGTTGTTTCGGCAGCACGACGTTGGCTCCGAAGGGCACGCCGAAATTCCGCTGCGAACTGGAGCCCATGGCCGCGAAGCTCTTATTTGTGGCGATGACCCAGGCGTCGAGCGGGCCAGCTTTATGCGCCTTCCGGAAGTGTTCAAATATGGTGGCCGACGCCGGCGCTTCGAACCCGAAGTCGTCAACGCGTTGCCAGTTGCCGGTGACGATGCTGCCGGTGGAGTTGAAGTGCGAGAGCACGCCCTGGTTCAGGCAATTCTGATAGAAGAAGCCTTCGGGGCGCAGGGCGGCGAGCCGGGGGATGTTGCGGAGGCCTTCGGGGGAGAATGTCTCCGCGGTCCGCACGCCGCCGCCGAAGGTAACCAGGATGACCTTTCGGCCCTTTGCCTGCGCTTCGGCGGCCTGCGCCCAGAGGTTCAGCAGCGCGGGGGGCAGAATACGCTGCGCGATCGTGAGGCCTGCGAGTTTAAGAAAGTCGCGTGTGAGCAGTGTTCGAATCCCGGACCGCTATTTCGGTCTCTCTCCTAGCATGTCACCGATCAGGATGCCTGCGAGAGCAATCCGCGGTCAGAAATACATTTTCAGTGCGAACTGAATCTGCCGGGCGTCGTTCGGGGTGTTCCGCGTGGACGTGACACGCCCGAAGTTCCTCGTGTCGATGAAGTTCGTGAACCCGGGGTTGGCGAAGGCCGGGGTGTTCGTGAGGTTGAACGATTCGGCCCGGAATTGCATGCGGAACCGCTCACTCAACTGGAAATCTTTGAACATCGAGTAATCCAACTTCGCGTAGCCGGGGCCGGTAACCTGAGTCCGCTGGCCGCCCAGCGGCGAATAGTCCGACTGGCCGTTTTGGGTCGCCACGGGGGGGTTGCGAAAAGCGGCCGAGTTATACCAGCGGTCCACGCTACCAACATATTTATCCTCTCCGGGAACCTGGAAGGCGACGCAGCCCGCGCCGGCCGTTGTGCCCACGGCGCAGCCGATAGTTTGGGGTTGGCCTGAGTAGAGGGATCCGATCCAGTTGGCGCTCCATCCCCCGAACAGCGCTTGGGAGATACCCTTCGCACCGGCCAGCAATTTTCTACCCTTGCCGAACGGAAGCTCATAGCTGCCGTTGAAGGTGTAGGCATGGTTGATGTGGAACGATGCCAGCGCCATATCGGCCTTGATGCCCACCCCGGGAATCATCTGACCGCGAAAGCCGCCGACGTTCCCACCGTTCAGCAAGTCGCCGGCGTTGGTCAGCGTCTTCGCCCAGGTGTAGGTCATGAGGAAGTTCAGTCCGTTGTCGAAGCGGCGGGAGAACTTATTCTGCATCGAGTGATAGTGACTCATGCCGTTGGTGCTGGCGTAGGAGGCGCTTCGGGCGAAGTCCGGCCAGGGTATGAAAAGTTGGGGATTGGAGCTGGGCGTCAGAATCTGCATGACGTGGTTCGAGCCCATGAAGGTCTCGATATGCCGCCCGAGTGAGGCGACGTAGCCGACTTCGAGGCTCGTATTCTTCATCACCTCATGTTGGACGATAAAGTTGTAGCCCTGCGTGTAAGGCGTCTTGTAGTTGAACTCGATGCCGCGCAGACTGAGGAAGCGGCCGTTCACCAGGCGGGGGTCCATGGGAACGCTGGTCAGGCCGCGCTCGAGCGAGGCGATGTTCCCATCGGCGTACTTCACGGGGGTCCAGGCGTTGGCTGGCTGGAAGTTGAAATCGAACTGGAAGGGATAGTTGTATCCCAGATTTGGCGAGCCGCCGCGATTTTCGAAGGCACCGTAGTAGATGCCGTAACCGCCCCGCACGACCAGCTTACTGGATAGGGAGTAGGCGAAGCCGAAGCGAGGCGCGAAGTTGCCCCTTTGTGATCTGCCGAGGCCGGAGCCGAACTCATCGCTGTAGCGTAACTTGATTCCATTCGAAACGAGGAGCGCCTGGAAGGAGTCCGACAGCGCCGGCTTGTCTTTCCGGCTGGCCGGGATGACGTACTGTGGATCGGTGAGGGACGGAATGAAGTTGGCCTGTGCGCCGTACTTCTCGCCGACCAGACTGAAGAAATCCCAGCGTATGCCAATGTTGAGCGTCAACCGGCGGGTGACCTTCCAATCGTCCTGAAAGTAAATACCCGAGTAATACTTGCGATTGGCTACGCCACCGAAGTTGGACGCCGAGACCGAACTCGCTCCGGCGCCACCGGTGCCGGCGGCGTCAGCCGGATTCAGCAGGAACTGCACGCGACCGGTGGAGCTGTCGTTCACGTTCGGAATCGACGTGTAGATGCCGTTGTAGTTGAAGCGGCCGCGAGAGGTGGGCGGCGCTAGCCACGGGAAGTCAATCAACTGCCCCTCCCAGCCCCCCTTCATCGTGTGGCTCTTGTAGACTTTGGTCAGGTTATTCGAAAGCTGCACCGTATTCGAAAACCGTTCCGAGATGATCCAGTCCGAGGGTCCCAGGTTAGACAATCCGCCTATCGACAAGCCCGGCAGGCCGCCGTTTCCGTTCGCCTGCAAAATGCCTTGAATTCCGAATTTGCCAGGGATGTTGGAAGTATCGTTGGCGAAAGGCTGGGCGCGGAGGGAGTGTTCGCGATTGAAGCCGGCGCGGACTTCGTTGATGAGGGTGGGGGCGAAGGTATGCGTATAGCTAATCGCGCCGCCCTGTGTGCGAAGGATCTCGTCGCCATTGTTGAAGCCACCGCCATCGGCGACGCCCTCAAAGGGGCCGGGCTTGAATCGGGTCACGTCCGCGAAGCTGTAGCGCCCGAATATCTGGTCCTTCTCGCTGAAATTGTGATCAATGCGAGCGTCAAATGCGTTCGTGTCGTCTATGTTGCCGCGCGTGACATTGTAGTTGTTGAAGATGCCCGGATTGGTGGGAGAAGGGAACAGATTCAGAAGCTTTACCGCATTAGGGTTCAGCCGGCTGCCGGGCACGACGTTGTTCGTGAAGGGATCGCGCACGTTAACTCCGTTGACGAGGCGCGTAGAGGCGGGGTCGAAGACGGTGCCGGAGGGAAACTCGCGGCCTGTCGAATCGCGGCGGCTCCCGCTCTGAAAAGCGATCAGATCGGAGAAGTCGGTATAGCCGCTTGAACGCTGGAGGGTGGTCGGTACGCTGGAGGTGCTGGGGACGGCCTGCCTGATCCGGGTTCCTTCATAGTCGGCGAAGAAGAAGGTTTTATTGCGTTTGATGGGACCGCCCACCGCGGCGCCGAACTGATTCTGGCGATAGGCACCCTTCTTTACTCCGCGCTGGTTCAGGAAGAAGTCGGTGGCATCGAACTTGTCGTTACGCAGGAACTCCCAAGCACTGCCGTGGATCTTATTGGTGCCGGATTTCAGAGAAGCGTTGAGCACCGCGCCGCCGGCGCGGCCGAACTCTGCGTTGAAAGCGTTGGTCTGGATCTTGAACTCGCCGATAGCGTCGACTGGGGGCCGCAGAACGAAGGCGGCGCCGCTTAGGAAATCGACGTTGTTGGAGTTGTTATCGATGCCGTCCAACAGGAAGTTGTTTTGGGACGGACGCGTCCCATTCGCGGTGAACCAGCCGGTGGCATTCAAGCCGCGGCCTTCGGGCTGGGGATGTGTGACGCCGGCCGTTAGACGAGCCAGGAAATTGTAATTCCGGCCACTCAAGGGCAGATCGTTGATCGCCTTGGCGCTGATGGTTTCGCCCACCGAGCCGCTCTGTGTTTGGAGCACGGGAAGGGAGTCCATCACATCAACGGTGGTGGTCAGCTCGCCGGGACGCATGCTGAAATCGATCACGCTCTGCTCTTGAATCTTCACCTGGATGCTCTGGCGGCGGCTCTTCTGAAAGCCGGCGAACTCCACCTCTACGGTGTAAGTGCCAATGCGAACCGGCGCAAACAGGTATCGGCCTTCCTCGGAGGTCTGGCTGGTTTGACGGAGAGCGGTACCTTCATTGAGGAGCGTGACACGGGCCGCCACGATGGCTCCGCCACTGGAATCTCGAACCAGCCCCATGACGGATCCGGTATCGACTTGTGCAAAGAGGCCCGATGCCAAGGAGGCCGCCGAGAAGGCGATAGCAAGTAATGAGAGGGATCTGGATCTTGGATTCAGTAAGGAACTCATAAGCTCAGTACTCCTTGGCCGCGTTTCTCTGGCGGCGAGTCAGGATTATCTTGCATCATGACTAAGTGGTTGTCAAGGGTACGAATCTGGGTACGAATCTGGGGACGGATTCGGAATCGGCAAGGCAGTTAGTTCGTCGTCGGCCCAGGCATCTCAGTTTGACCGGGCAGGTCGCGCAGTCCGTCAACCGATCGATCTTGCGGGGCGGGTTGAAGCCCGCGGAGCGATTAGTGGAAAAGTCCATCGCGAGGGGGATTTCGTGGGCCAGAACGCGGTGCGGGAAGCATTGATCGCGCTGGCGCAACAGCAGTTCGTCGAGCGGTTCGCCAGCCGGGCCCCTTGGGTGACGCGGCTGAATCTCGCGGAGGCGCGGCAGCTTCGCGTGGCACCCGCGGCACCAGAAGGCGCGGCGGGCGCGATTGAGACAGACGGGCTCGATATCGCCCGCGACGCGAGGCGCGGCGCCGCGGGGAACTTGGACCGCGACCCGATCTTCGAGTTCGACATGGAGTTCCTCAGGGAGCTATGGCGCTTGACCGGGAACTCCTGTCTGGAGTAGATGCTGGAGCAGACGGAGGTGCCGTTTTTCTCGAAGTTCATTACCTTGTCTTTCCTCGCCGCGGGAAGCGATTCCGGCGCACGAGCGCCTGGCTGCCCGCATCCGATCCGGTTGCTTTCGGCGTTCGTCGATGTGTGGGCGGAACATAAGCAGGGCTTGGTCGCGCTGGCCTAAGGTTGCTTGGCGCGCCGCTCGGCTTCGTGGGCTGCTTTCTCGGAGCGCAACTTGCGATAGGCCGCCAGATGCTTGTTTGCCAGGGTCGATTGTCCGGTGCGCTGGTAGAGTTGGCCCAAGCGATAATGAGCCGTGTCGAGCTGCGGAGCCAGTCGAAGCGCGGCCTGGAGTTCGCGAATCGCCTCGGTGGTCCGATTGGCGTCAGCGTAGAGTTTGCCGAGTTCCAGATGCGGCTCCGCCATGCGGGGATCGAGCGCTACCGCCCGCCGGAGGTGGAGCTCGGCGGCAGTGGCGCTCGTCTCCAGTAGGCTCAGGCCGTAAAGGTACTGCGCCTGGGCATAGGACGGATAGAGGGCGGCGAAGTGTTGTAGCCGCTGCCGGAGCGCCGCGCCATTTTCCGGAGAGACGTCGATCAGCAGCCCGAGGAACACCAGCGGGCGCAGATCCTTTGGATCCAGGTCAACTCCGGCGCAGACGGACTGGACGGCCAGGTCGAATTCGCCGAGCGCGTAGAGGGCTATTCCTTCCGCCACTTTGAGACGGGCAGATCGTGGAAAGCGTTCGCCGGCGTAACGGAAGATCTGGAGCGCCGGTTCGGAGGCGCTGTGGTTTAACAGGTGGTTGGCCCAATCGAAGAGATGCTTCTCCGTGGGCTCTGCTTCGGCGGCAAGCTGAAACTTCTCGGCCGCGGGCCCGGCTTTTCCCGAGGCCGCCAGCCACAGGGCTTCCAGATGGACGATGCCGGGCGACGGCGCCTCCACTTCGAGTTCGGCGAGGATACGTTGCGCCTCCACTAAGCGGCTGGCTTCGATAAAGGCTACCGCCAGGTCGTGCCGGGCCGGTACATCGTGCGGCTGGAGGGAAGCGGCCGTCGTGAGGAACGGGATGGCCTGCGCGGCTTGGCCCGATTCCAGCAGGAGTTGCCCCAGCGCCAGATTCGCGGCGAAGCTGCGCGGCTGAGATTGCTGCGCGCGACGGAGCGCGTACTCAGTAGGAACTTTCGACGGCTTCGATTGCGCCCAGCCCGCCGCCAGCAGACCTGCTCCCAAGATGAACGTCCGCATGGATCTCACCATAGACCCAACACTCAGTAGTCGGTGATCTCGCCGCCACTGATCTTGCGTTTCGTCTTGCCGAGGTCGAGCGGCGTGTCGTAGCCGGGAAGAATGCGGCCGTCGGGCGAATAGTACGGCCCGATGTCGCAAGCCATGCTGCCCTTACCCACCTCGACAAACGAGATAGCCGTGATGAGCTTGGCTGACTTGTAGCCGTAGCGCGACGGGTCCAGCAGACGCAGCGGTGCGCCGTGATTGTCGGTGAGGGGCTGGCCGGCCATATCCAGGACGAACATCACACGCGGGTTCAGCATGTCTTCGATCGAGAAATACTCATACCATTTATCGGCACAATCGATACGCACCGCCTTCGCTTTCTTCGACGGCTTGGCGATGGCGAGAACTTCCTCAAAGCGGAAGCCCGACCAGGAGGTGCGCGCCGACCAGCATTGCACGCACTTCATCCGGGAGCTTTGGGTCTGCTGGGGCAAAGCCCGCAGCTCTGCCAGCGGAAGCTGCCGCGACTTCTCGACGAGACCTTTGAGATGGAGGCGCCAAGTCTGCTGATTGATGGGCGGGACGGGGTTGTACCACATGAGCTTCAAATTGAGCTCGTCGGGCTGATCGCTGGGGAGGAGGAGCTTGGGCTTGGGCTGAGGCCTTAGCTGGTAGGGGAACACGGCGGTGGCCGCGGCCGCCGCGAGTAAGGATCTACGGTTGAGCGGGGACATTCTTCAAATCCTCCAGGGCTTTCCGGGCGACGCTGCTTTGCGGATTCACCCGCAGCAGCCGCTCCATGGTGGAGCGGGCGGCGGCTACTCTCTTCAATTGGACGTAAACACGGCCCAGGTTAAGGTACAACATCTCGTCGGTGGGCTCAGCGACGATGCCCTTTTCGAGCGCGCGGATCGCTTTGGGCGCGGCGTTCTGCTGCAGATAGAGTACGCCGAGATTGTTCCAGGCAGCGGCGAAGGCCGGCCGCAGCCGCACGGCTGCGAGCAGATGGCGCTCGGCTTCCACGAAGTTGCCGCCCTTGGCGAGGACCAGCCCTAGGCCTTGTAAGGCTTCGGGGGATTTTGGCTCGGCGGCCAGTGCCTGACGGTAGTACGCCTCTGCCTGCGGAAGCTGCATGAGCTTTTCGGCGGCCTGGGCGGCGTTGAGGAGCGCGTAGCCAAGGCCGCTTTTGGCGGCGAGCGCCTGCTCAAAATTCTGGAGCGCCGATGCGTAATCGTTTCGCGCCATGGCCACGCCGCCGAGTTCGTTCCAGGCTTCGGCGGAGCGGGGATCGAGATGGAGCGCTTCGTCGAGCAGCGGCGCGGCTTGCCCGAGGCGACCGGCTTCCCGATGCACTTGCGCAACCAGCACGAGCGTCCGGACATTGCCCGACTGCTGGCGGAGAACTGCTTCGAGATACGGCAGCGCTTGCTCGGGATATCCGCACCAGAGCAACGAGGCACCGAGCTTGAAATAGTCTCGGCGCGGATGGGAGAGCGCTCTGCCTGGATAGGGGAGCGCGGGCGGGTTCGCGATCCGTTTTAAATCTGCTTCGACCTGGGCGACTGGGGGGACGGCGGCATAGATCTTGACCGCGTGGCCCTGGGCGTTCAGGAGCAGGGCGAGCGGTAGTTCCAGCGGGGCGCGGTACTCAAAGAGATAGCGCCGGAAGAGCGTGTAAGCGGCCGCGAGATCGGCGTTTGCCTGCAACTCCTTGGCCGATAGAACGAGGAGCCCGGGGCCGGGGCGGCGCTCGGGGAGTGGCACCGGATCCTGCAGCCACGTATCGTGAAGGCGGGGCTCATTATCCGCCTTCGCGGGCCGGGGCGAAATCGGCTTCGTTTCGTCGAAAGTGATTTTGCGATGAGCAGCCGCGCCCTCCGTGACCTCGTAAAGCGCGCCGGCGGCGAGGTTCTTAAGTTGTTGCTTCGTGCCGGAGGGCCACGTGATCTCGATCGACTTGGCAACGGCCGCCTCGCCGAGGCCGAAGTGCAAAGTCTTCGTATGTTGGGAGAGGTAGCCGGAGCCGGCGGCGATCCACTTGGTCTGGCCGTCGAGGCGGACGCGTGCGCCGATCGAGTCGCGATTTGACTGAGTACCGATGAGACGCAAGCCGATCCGCTGACGGGATTGGCCACAGCGGTTTTGGAACACGCGAAGCTGCGGAGCCAGTCGATTCTTGACTGCGATATCCAGGCAACCATCGCCATCGAGATCGGTGACGGCGAAGGCGCGGGAGTCCCCGGCGAAGTTAAGGCCTGACTCGGCGGAGGCGTCGCGGTAACGAGAGCCTTGTTTGACGTAATAGACGTTGGGTTCTTGACCGTTCCAGGAGTAGCCTTCCCGAATGAACTGGTTGATCGCGTTCCAACCATTCTCATAGCGGGCGTTGGGGCTCGCGTCGAGGGGTGTGCGCGCGACTACGTGACGCCAGAAGAAGCCCATCAGGTCGGGTTGCTTCGAGCCGGTCAACATGCCGCAGGTGAGCAGGAATTCCGGGTGGCCGTCGTTATCGAAATCGGCGGCATCGGCGGACCAGCCCCAGCGGCCCATTTCGACGCCGAGGGTGGCGCTCTCGTCGGAAAACTTGCCATTGCCGAGATTGCGATAGAAGGAGTTGCCCCTGGTGTGGCCGCGCCAGGCTTCGTTGTACGGATGAGAAAACGCGGGGCTCTTGACGACCTGCTGCCCGGCGGCGGTCCACATGTTGGCGACGTAGAGATCGGGGTGGCCATCGCCATTCTCGTCGAACCAACAGGCGCTCATGCCAGGGCCAATATCTTCGACGCCGGCGGCAGCGGCGACATCGCGGAACTTGCCGCCCTGATTGCGATAGAGGTTGTTGCGGCCGAAATCGTTAGCCACGTAGAGGCTGGGCCAGCCGGAGCCGTCGTAATCGGCCCAGGCGGGCGCGAAGCTGTAGCGATCGTTGTTTTCGTTAAGGCCGGTGGCTGCCGTGACGTCTTCGAAATACCCGGAACCATCGGCGTTGAGAAGGTTGCGGAACAGGAAGTTCGGCGGGCCGTTTCGCGCGTCGAAGTAGGGGACGGGATAGCGGTACTGCGCTTCGCTTTGGAAGAAGCTGTAGCAGCAGAGGTAGAGATCGAGCTTGCCATCGCGATCGTAGTCGGCGGCGGCCATGCCAGTGAAAACGCCTTGCGGGGCGGCCGCAAAACGGAAGGCATCGGAGACGAGGGTAAAGTGCCCGGCGCCGTCGTTCAAGAACAGCACCGGACCACTGCCGCGGAGGAGAATCAGATCCTGACGACCGAGGTTGCGGAGGTCAAGAAAGAGCGCGGACGAAGAATCGTCGAGGATATCAAGGCCGGCTTCGGCGGAGATGTCTTCGAGCTTCCCCTCGCGCCAGCGGAAGAGGCGGTTCGGCAACCCGGCGGATTGGCAGACATAGATCTCGTCCCGGCCATCGCCATCAATGTCGCCGACGGCGATGCCATTGTTGCCATAGATGTCGACGCCGGTCGCGGGGTCAATGCGTGCGATCCAGTAGGGGATTCCCTTCGAAAGCTGGTCGCTATCGAGCACGGCGCCGGTGACGTCGGCGAAGCGGCCGTCCTGGCGGGGGGGCGGCGGGGGCATGACGGGATCGCGCGGGAACTCGTCGTGGCCGCCTTCGATCAGGCCCGTATACGCCAAGAATGGCGGATTGTTGTGATAGCTAACTTGGATGGTCTCGGCCTCTGCGAGAAGAGGAGCCAGCAGCGGGAGAGCGAGCAGTTCACGGCGCGAGATCATTGCATTCCCCCTTTCGGGGCGGCGAGAAGTTGCTGATGGATCGCCCGTTCGCGTTCGGCTTTGGCGGGTAGCCGCAGACGATCATAGATGCGGGAAAGCCGGTAGTGCGTCTCGGGCATGTTGGCGTTGCGGGCGATGCTCGCTTCGTAGGCGCGGGCGGCGGCGGGGAGGTCCCGCTCCCGTTCGAGAAGCTGGCCAAGCTCAAAAGGGAACTCCCAAACGGTGACATCGCGGCGGATGGCTTCGAGGAGCAATGGCTTCGTTTGTTCATCCGGCGCGCCGGCGGCCTGAAGAGCGCGAGCGTAGACGAAGGGCGCGAAACCGTTCTTCGGTTCGCCGCGATACCAACGCTCGGCAAGTTCGCGGAGGACGGGGACGCGATCGGGAAGCTGGTCGATCATGCGGCCCAGAAAGATGTAGGGTTGAGGGACCTCGGGCGCGAGTTCAATGACGCGAAGGAAACGAGCGCCGGCTTCGGGGAAGCGGCGCTGGGCGTAATAGGCCACGCCGAGAGCGAGTTCGATCTGCGGGCTCTTATCAAACTTGGCCTGGGCGTCTTCCAGAAACGTGGCCGCATCGCTGAACTTAGCCATGCGAAGAAGGGCTTGGCCGAACTCGGCGTGGCTCGGTTCGTCGTAGGGAAGCAGACTGAGCAGGGCGCGGTATTCGGCGATTGCATCCTCCGGCTTGCCGGTCGCTTCGAGGGCGCGGGCGAGCAGAGCGTGTAGATCGGGGCGGTCGGCTTTCGCGAGGGCGAGACGGGCGAAGGCGATGGCTTCCGGCCATTGCTTCACTTCACCGAACAGGAGCGCGGCGCGAACCGGCGCGGCGGCAT
>JBKJLJ010000648.1:0-5836 GCA_046597015.1 Bryobacteraceae bacterium | reverse complement strand
TACGCCGCCCGCCGAGGTCGCCGATCCGGCGAATTCGGGTCAATCAAACGCTCCGATAAACTCAGCCTGGGCATCATTTCCTTTTTGCAATTACCGACGAAGCCGCCGAGACGCGGTCGCCCACTTGCACGGCCAGATTCCATTCCGGACCAAACCAAACATCCACCCGCGAACCAAACTTGATGTATCCCATCCGCTCCCCCGCGGCCAGCGTATCGCCCACCTTCTTGCTGCAAATAATGCGGCGCGCAATCAATCCCGCAATCTGGCTAAACTGCACCCGCACCCCGTCAGGAGCCTCCACCACCATCGTGTTCATCTCGTTATCGGTCGAAGCCTCATCCTTGCTCGCCACCAAAAACTTGCCCGTCTGATACTTCACGTCCACCACTCGTCCCGCAATCGGCGTCCGGTTCACATGAACGTCAAACACGTTCAAGAAAATGCTCACGCGCGTCTTCCCGTCAATCTGCTTGATCAACGTCACCTTCCCATCGGCCGGCGAAACTGCCACCGCCCCGCCGGGCACCTCCCGTTCCGGGTCCCGGAAGAACCACAGGCAAAACATCGCCAAAATCACGAAAGGAACCGCCATCCAGGGGCGAGTCAGGTAGCCAGCCAACGCTCCGCCCGCCAGCAAACCGAGCGCATAGTAAATTCCGTCGATAACCATATCTGTAATCTGCTATTTTCGCAGATAAACCCATGCGTCTCTATCTCTCCCTCATTTTGGTTTTTTCTCTGCATGGTCAAGCGCCCCCGAAGTCGCTCAACCCCAAGGTTGAAAAGATCGTCTCCTCCGTTTCCACTGAACGCATCGCCGCCACGCTGCAGCGCCTCGAAGCCTTCGGAACCCGCAATATCTTCTCTTCCCACGAGCATCCCACCCGCGGCGTCGGCGCCGCCTACCGCTGGATCGCCGACACCATGAAAGCCTACAGCCCCCGCCTCCAGGTCACCCTCGACCCTCACGAACTCAAAACCTCCGGCCGCGTCTTCCGCGACGTCAAAATTGTCAACGTCGTCGCTGTCCTCCCCGGCACTACCCAAAAAGATCGCCACGTCATCATCAGCGGCCACTACGATTCGCTCAACATCGTCCGTAAAAAGGTCGGCGAACTGGAAAGCATGGACCGCGAAGCGACCATCGCCGCTGACGCCCCCGGCGTCTCCGACGACGGCTCCGGCACCGCCGCCGTCATGGAACTCGCCCGCGTCATGAGCCAATACGAGTTCGAAAAAACCATCGTCTTCGTCGCTTTCGCCGGCGAAGAGTACGGCCTCCTTGGCGCTAACGAATACGCCAAACGCGCGAAAGAGCAGAAAACTATCATCGACGCCGTCCTCAACAATGACATCATCGGCAACGACATGGCCGGCAACGGCCGCGCCGCCAACTCCTCCGTCCGCCTCTTCTCGGAAGATCCCATCGACTCGCCCTCCCGTACCCTCGCCCGTTACGTCAAGGAAGTCGGCGAACGCTACGTCCCCTCCATGACCGTCAACACCGTCTTCCGCGCCGATCGCTTCGGACGCGGTGGCGACCACACCCCCTTTGATCGCATCGGCTACCCCGCCGTCCGCTTCACCACCCCCAGCGAGTTCTACGCCAACCAACACACCGCCTCCGATACCTTCGCCAACGCCTCCCCGGCCTATGCCGCCCGCGTTACGCAGGTGAATGCCGCCGTTGCCGCCGCCCTTGCTTGGGCGCCGCCCGCCCCGGATATCTCCACCAAAACCCGGTCCGTCACCAGCGGCGAAGATCTCGAAGGCCCCAGCCTCAGCCGCGGCAAAACCGGCTACGACGCCTTCCTCAAGTGGAAGGAAGTCGGCGACGTTACCGACCTCGCCGGCTTCGCCATCGTCCGTCGAGACTCCACCGCGCCCTTCTGGGAGAAGGAGCAATGGGTCGGCATCGGTAAGGAGTTCCGCCTCGTCGACGTCTCCATCGACGACATCGTCCTCGGCGTCAAAGCCGTCGACCGCGAAGGCAACGAAAGCCCCGTCTCGGTTTACCGTATCGTGCCGCGCAAGCTACCCTAGGGTCATGCTTTCACGCCGCGATTTTGCCAGCCTCGCTGCCGCGCTGTGGGCTGAAGCCGTTGCTTCGGCCCAACAGCACCACCACGATCTCGCCCCCCAAGTCGCGGCCGCCGCGCCCGTCTTCTTCACCGCTAAAGAACGCGCCACCCTCGATCAACTTACCGCCCTCATCATCCCCGCCGACGAACGCAGCGGAGGGGCCCTCGCCGCCGGCGTCACGCAATACATCGAAACCGTCGTCTTCCACGCTCAAAAACCCCTCCAAACCGCTTGGCAGACCGGCCTCCGGCCCTACATCGGCGCCGCCGACCCCACCGCCCTCCTCACCGCCGCGGCCATTAACGAGTTCCGCCCCCGCACCCCCGCCGAACGTTTTTTCGTCCTCCTCAAGGACGCCTGCGTCGACGGCTTCTATACCTCTCGCGAAGGCATCACCAAGGAACTCGGCTACAAAGGCTACACCTTTCTCCGCGAATTCCCCGGCGCCAAACCCGCTGATCTCCAGCCCCCTCCCGGCTATCAACCCTTGCTCAAGCAGAGGAGCTAACCCATGGCGAAAATCTACGACGTTTGCATCATCGGTTCCGGTGCCGCCGGCGGCATGACCGGCCACGTGCTCACCCAAGCCGGCCTCGATGTCGCCATGCTCGAAGCCGGCCCCAAGCGCGACCCCTCCGAGCTCCCCGTGCATCGCCTGCGCCGTTGGAACCTTCCCAAACGCGCCCTCCGCGGCGACTACTTCCAGGAATATCTCGAAGAATCGAAGTTTCTCATCGACGATAAAAAGGAGCCCTACGGCTGGGTCGGCGACGACTATTTTCAATTCGTCCGCGTCCGCGCCGTCGGCGGCAAAAGCCTGTTCTGGGCCGGCGTCACCCCCCGCCTCGGTGTCGAAGAGTTCCAACCGCTCGACGATCACGACACCCGCTGGCCCATCTCGTACGCCGACATCGCCCCCTGGTACGACAAGGTGGAAGCGCTCATCGGCGTCTCCTCCTCCGGCAAGCCGCTCGGGGCCTTCCCGCTCAACAACGGCCTCCCCGCGTTGAACCCGAAGGTGGCCGAACTCGAGTTCGCTAAGGTGGCCGGCAAGCTCGGCAAAGGTCTCGAGATGATCCCCATCCCCAAGGCCATCCTGACTAAGGATCACAACGGCCGCCCTGCCTGCCATTACTGCGGACCCTGCTGGGTCGGCTGCGACAGCGGCTCCAAATTCGATTCCCTCCGCGTCTTCGTCAACGCCGCCGAAAAGACTGGCAAGCTAACCCTCATGCCCGGCTCCCGGGTCCGTTCCATTGAACTCGACAAGGAAGGGCGAGCCCGCAAGGTTCACTACTACGACGTCGCCAACAAGACCTGGAAGGAGCTGGAAGCCAAGCAGTTCGTGATGGCCGCCGGCTGCGTTGAATCGGCCCATATCTTGCTGAACTCGAAGATCGCCAACTCCTCCGGCCTGGTCGGGAGATATCTTTCCGAGCACATGTACGCCTCTATCGGAGGCCATCTCCCGCAGTTGACCGGTCGCGCCGTGACCAACGAGGATGGCAACGGAGCCCACAGTTTTATCCCTGATATGACGAAGAACTGGCGCGGCAAGAAATTCCTCCGCGGCTATCAAATCTTCCCCGGCGGCAGCACCGGCGAGACGACGTTTGCCGGCAAGTCGATCCCCGGCTTCGGCCAGCGATGGAAGAAGAGCATTCGCGACTATCATACGGCCGGAGCGTCGGTGCTCTTCCAGGGCGAGGTCCTCCCGTACCGCGACAATCGCATCGAAGTGGATGAGAAGTTGAAGGATGACGCCGGTATCCCCGGCATCCAATTTCACTTCAAATATAGGGATAACGAAAAGGCGATGTTCCAGGACATGATGGAGACCGGCGAAGAGCTTTTGAAGGCGGCTAGCGCGGAGTACTTCCCGCCGAAGAATCCGACATGGTCCCCTTACGGCCATTCGATCCATTACGTCGGCACGGCCCGCATGGGCACCGACCCGAAGACCTCGGTGACCGACCCCTATGGCCAATCCCACGACGTCCCCAACCTCTTCGTTCACGACGCCGGCATTTTCGTTACCGCCGGGAATCAAAATCCCACGCTGACGATCCTGGCCTTGGCCATGCGCGGCAGTGAACGGATCGTCGACCGCCTAAAACGGCGAGATATTTAGTGCGGAAACTCTTCCCCACCCTCAAATACCTCTTCGAAGTTGAAGTCCACGTCTACGCCTTCTCCATCGCTGCCAACGTCCTCCTCTCCTTCTTCCCCTTCCTCCTCGTCCTCATCTGGTTCGCCCGCCTTGCCGGCTGGAACACCGCGGAGCAATCGGTCTATTTCGCTATGAGCGACCTCTTCGGCCCTCAAGTCGAAACCCAAATCCGCTCCGGCATCGGCTGGGTTCCGAACCGTTTCTCCCACTTCAGTTACACCTCAGTCCTCCTCCTCCTCTTCACCGCCAACGGCATCTTCGAACCCCTCGAAGTTGCCCTCAACCGCGTCTGGGGCATCACCGAAAATCGCAGCTTCTTCAAAAACCAACTCGTCTCCATGGGCCTTATCTTCGCCTGCGGCTCTCTCTCCATCCTCTCGATCGTCCTATCTTCCATCAACCGCGACTACGCCCAGACCGCCGGTCCCGTCTTCGGCATCATGGCCCCCTTCTACGAAAAAATCCTCTCGATGGCCCTCACCATGGCCAGCCTCTTCGTCATCTACTGGGTCCTCCCCAACCGCAAAATCCCCGTCGCCCGCGTCGTCCCCACCGCTATCTGCGTCGGCCTCGCTCTCGAAGCCCTCAAGTTCATCCTTCATCTCATCTGGCCCTGGTTCCTCCGCAAGCTCCAAATCGAATACGGCCCCTTCTATTGGGCCGTCATCATCGTCTTCGTCAGTTTTCTAGCCAGCATGATCATCCTCGCCGGTGCCGAATGGTCGGGCCGCGCGCGGGACGAAGCCAGTCGAATATAATGGGGGTTCGGATAGAGGTGAACCCATGGCTGAAGCCAACGAAAAGAAGATCGAGATCTCGCGCCGCGACGCGGTGAAAATTGCCGCTGCCGGCGCCGCCGTAACCGCCGGCGTCATCACGGGCGCGCCCTGGATTCAAAAAGTGAAAGCCGCCAATAGCCAACTTCAAGTCGGCATCATCGGCACCGGCGGCCGGGGCTACTACCACATCACCCATCTCAACAACATTGATGGTGCCCGCCTCGTCGCCGCCTGCGACATCTACCAGCCCAACCTCGATAAAGCCGTCAACGGATCCAAGGACAAGCCCAAAGGCTTTAAAGACTATCGCGAAGTCCTCTCGAATAAAGACGTCGACGCCGTCATCATCGCGACCCCTCTCTACATGCACTTCCCGGTTACCCGCGACGCCCTCCTCGCCGGGAAACACGTGTTCTGCGAAAAGTCCCTCGTCCACACCGCCGAGGAAGTCCACGCTCTGCGCAAAATGGTCAACGAGCGGCCGAAGCAGGTCATGCAGGTCGGCCTCCAGCGTCGTTACAGCCGCTTCTATCAGACCGCCAAGCAAATGGTCGACAAAGGCCTGATCGGCGACGTCACCAACGTCTACGCCCAGTGGCACCGCAATCTCATCAACGTCCCCAGCGCCACCTGGACGATGAAGAAAAACGACCCCCGTGGCGAAGACGCCAACTGGCGCCTGCTTCGCAAATACTCCGGTGGCCTCGTCGCTGAACTCGGCTCCCACCAAATGGATATCGCCGACTGGATGTTCGGCTCCCACTTCGAATTCGTCAGCGGCGTCGGCGGCATCGATTATTTC
>JBKJLJ010000366.1:0-6223 GCA_046597015.1 Bryobacteraceae bacterium | reverse complement strand
AACTCTTCGGCGACCACGGCAAACACGTCCGCGCCTCGGTCGGCGTCAACGCCCTCCCGCGCCACGCCCTCGTCGAACTCCAAATGCTCGTCCGCGTTAAGCCCCAGGCCGCCGCATGAGCGAGTTCCTCCTCACCCCCGAACCCACTCATTCCGTCTGGGATCGAACCCTCGAACCCCGTCTCCGCATCGCCTCCCACGACGTCGTCCACGTCATCTGCAAGGATGCCAGCGGCGGCCAGGTCCACCCCGTCATGACCCTCGATGAGTATCAGGGCATCGACCGCACCCGCATCCACTCCCTCACCGGACCCATCTGGGTCCACGACGCCGAACCCGGCGATGTTCTCGAGGTCGAAGTCGTCGCCACCCATCATCACGGCTGGGGCTGGTCCAGCGTCGTTCCCGGCCTCGGCTTCCTGAAGGAGCGATTCGCCGACCCCTATCTCTTCCAGTGGAAGTTCGATGGCGACCTCAGCCGCTCCCTTGCCCCCGCCGTCCTCCCGCTCCGGCCCTTCCTCGGCGTCATGGGCGTCGCTCGCGCGGAAAATGGCGCCTTCCGCACGCGTCCCCCCGGCAACTTCGGCGGCAACCTCGACGTCCGCGAACTCTGCGCCGGCGCCAAACTCTACCTCCCCGTCTACACCCCCGGTGCTCTCTTCAGCTGCGGCGACGGCCACGCCGCCCAGGGCGATGGCGAAGTCTGCATCAACGGCATCGAGTGTCCTCTCGATGTCACCCTCCGCTTTCGTCTCCATAAAAATCAGCCCCTCTCCGGCCCCCTCGTCGAGTCCACCGAAGGAGTTGCTCCGGACCTCCACGGCGATGCCTGGGTCGTCGTCGAATGCGGGGAAGACATCGCCGCCGCCGCCCGGAACGCCACCAGCCGCATGGTCGACCTCCTCGTCGGGCGCTGGGGCTTGGAACCCGTCCAGGCTTACATACTCTGCAGCGTCGCCCTCAAACTCCGCCTCAGCCAGGTCGTCAACGAACCCGTCTACACCATCAGCGCCTCGATCAACAAAACGATCCTCCCGTCCCGCGAACTCTTCCCCGCATGATCATCAACGACCCCGCCGTTATCGCCGAACTATCAGAACTATACCCCCGCTACGAGCAAGCGCTGGTGACGAACGATGTGGATACGCTCGTCGCCATGTTCTGGGCCGCTCCGGAAGTGATGCGCTTCGGCGTTGCCGAAAATCTCTATGGTCACGAGGAACTGGAAGCGTATCGCAAAAGCCGCCCCGCCACTAACCTGGCCCGCAAGGTGAAGCGGTTAGAGATCGTCAGCTTCGGGCGGGACCACGCCAGCATAACCCTGGAGTTTGAACGCGACACCCCGAACGGTCTCGTCCGCGGTCGCCAAAGCCAGGTCTGGGTTCGCTTCCCCGCTGGTTGGCGCATCGTGTCGGCTCACGTCTCGCTGCTCCCCCGCTGATAAACCATCAAAAGCAACCACGAGAACAACGCCGTCAACGCCGCCGCCACCAGCAGCGGAACCGGCTTCCACGGTGCGAAGCCCTGCACCTCCGCCACCAGCATCGCCCGGTTCATCGTTATCCAAGGTGGGCCCTCTCCGAAGTGAAAGTTCACCCCGATACTCAGCGAGTCCGCGGCGATGTTATTCGGCGTAAAGTCGAACAAATCCCCCGATAGCAGCAACGCCCCCGCGACACAAACCAGCACCCCCAGCCCCGCCATCCACCAACGCGGTGAGATCGCGGAAATCAACGCCCCGCCCGTGAACACCGCTAACGACAGTAGCGCCCCCCATACGCAGGCCCGCAGTGCCGCAGCCAAAACCAGCCAGAACTGCGCCCCCGAGCCGCTCCAGCTCACCTTGCCTCCAGCCAGCATCAGCCCCCATGCCACCACTACCGCCAACAGGATCGCGCACACCACGGCCACCACGACGTGCGCGCCACCTACCACCAACTTCGCCCCTGCATAGCGGCCCCGCGAAATCGGCTGCTCATGCAAAAAGAACATCGCTCCCGCCTCGGCTTGCCGATTAAACATCGGCACCGCCAAATAGCCCGTCACGAAGAGGAAGATCGTCGTCACCGCCAGCGATTCCGCCAAAGCCAAAGGCAGATGCTGCAACAGATTCGCATCGCTCAAGCCCGCAAATGGAACCCGCGCCTCCCTGCTCACCGTCGTCATCAAACCCACAAAAAGTATAGGCGCGTTCAGCACCAGCCAATAACCCAGATACCGCCCCCGGTGCTCTCTCCACTCTTTCCGCGCAATGGTCGCTATCATCAAGAACTCCTAGGAATAAAATCGAAAAATACCTGTTGCATCGAAGGAACGGTGTAACTCGTCGTATCCAAACCCCGCGCCCGCAGGTACGCCAGCGCGTCCTCCGGCTCATTCGTAATCGCAATCGCCGCCCCGCCATCGCGTTTCCACTCCACTAGGCCCGGCACCCCTCTCAACTCCCCCGCCGCCGCCGGCAGCGCGATCCGGCATCGCGATCGCTGTAACTCCTCCGGCGCACCGCATGCCAACATCCGCCCCCCGTCCAGAATCGCCACCCTATCCGCCATCCGTTCCAAATCCTCCACCAAATGGGACGACATAACCGCCGCACATTCCGCCCGCCCAATCTCTTCAATCAGAATCGTCAGCAGTTCCCGTCGCCCCTCCGGATCAAGCCCAGCCGTCGGTTCGTCCAGCAAGAGCAACTCGGGGTGGTGCCCCAACGCCACGCAAGTCTGCAGCCGTACGTAATGCCCGCGCGATAGTGTGCCAACCCGCTGGTCCAGCCGAACCTGTAACCGTCGCGCCAGGCCCAAGGTAAAGCCTTGGTCCCACCGCGGCCGGAACGACCGTGCAAATTCGATGCACTCCGCCCCGGTCATCCACTCGGGCAAGTGCCGGTTTTGCGAAACATAACCCATCCGCTGCCACCGCACAGGCACCGGCTTCGCCACCTCGTAGCCCAATACCATAGCCCTTCCCGCGCTCGGTTCCAAATGGCCCGCCAACATTTTTATGAGTGTGGATTTGCCCGCCCCGTTCCGCCCCAACAAGCCAAACACGGTTCCCCTGCGAACCTCAAACGACGCCTCCTCCACCGCTCGCGCAGCGCCAAACGAGCGGGTCAAATTCTCCGCCTCAATCGGGTTCATCGCCGCCCTCCACCCACCAGTTGTCCCCGCACCGTCTCCTGAAACAGCGCCTCCACATCCTTCCGGCTCATCCCAAACGTCGCCGCCTCCATCACCGCCCGCCGCAGCAGCCCCGCCACGATCCGCCCCCCCTCCCGGCTCGCCGCCTCCTTGGCCGTCGCGCTCA
This sequence comes from Bryobacteraceae bacterium, assembly GCA_046597015.1. Lineage (GTDB taxonomy): Bacteria > Acidobacteriota > Terriglobia > Bryobacterales > Bryobacteraceae. The sequence goes on along the minus strand of JBKJLJ010000366.1, from coordinate 2,921 downwards.
CAAACGTGCCCTGCCCCTGCCGCTTGTCGAGAATTCCCTGATACTCGAGCTCCAAATACGCCCGCGCCACCGTGTTTGGGTTGATCGTCAACTCCAGGGCTAACTGCCGCACCGACGGCAACGGATCCCCCGGCCGCACCGCCCCCAAGGCAATCCGTCGCTGAATCTGCTCTGCAATCTGCTGGTAAATCGGCGTCGCCCCGGAAGGATCAAGCGTGAGTTCCATTGTATGAATACGTTTAATACACTAGATGCGCTGCCGTGTCAATCCCCGGTTTCCAGCTAAACTGAAGGGCTATGGATAACGGCTGGCAGAGTTCAGCGCAGGCCTGGATCAACGATCAAGGCGAACTTGGCGACTTCGGGCGGCGCTTCGTCCTCGATCCCGTCATGCTCCCCCGCGCTCTCTCGCGGTCGCCGAAAACCGCTCTCGACATCGGCTGCGGCGAAGGCCGCTTCTGCCGTATGCTCCGCGCCCACGGCATCGCCGCCACCGGCCTCGACCCCACCCCCGCCCTTCTCGCCTCCGCGCAAACCCGCGATCCCCAGGGCACGTACCTCGAAGCCTCCGCCGAGCGCCTGCCCCTGCCCTCCCACTTATTCGATCTCGTAGTCAGCTATCTCAGCCTCATCGACATTCCAGACATCGCCGCCGCCATCCCGGAAATGGCCCGGGTCCTCAAGCCCGGCGGCACCCTTCTAATCGCCAACCTGAACAGTTTTAACTCCGCCTGCGGCGACAACGGTTGGGTCAGGGATTGGAAAGGCCAGCCCCAACACTATCGCATGGACAACTACATGGACGAACGGTCCATGTGGCTCGACTACCGCGGCATCCGCATCCAGAACTACCACCGTCCGTTCCGTACGTACATGCAAGCTCTGCTGGCGACCGGCCTCCAACTCACCCACTTCGACGAACCCCAGCCCACCCCGGAAGCTCCGCCCGTCCGCGCCGCCAAGTACCGGCGAGCCCCCCACTTCCTGGTCATGGAGTGGATCAAACCCTTTCAAAAACAAATCTCTTGACATCTCGGCTCAGTGTGCTAAAAATCTAGCAGTGAGGTGCTAGAAAATTAGCATGGCCAAGAAGATTAATCCCCCTCCCTTCCTCTCCCGCCGGGAACGTCAGATCCTCGACGTCCTCTTCCGCCGGAAACAAGCCAGTGCGCAGGAAATCCAAGCCGATATTCCCGACGCCCCCGGCAACTCCGCCATCCGGGCCCTCCTGCGCATCCTCGTCGACAAAGGCCACGTGCGTCACCGCGAAGACGGCCCCCGCTACGTTTATCTCCCCGTCCAAGGCGCTGACGTCGCCCGCCGCAGCGCCCTTCGCCATGTGCTCGACACGTTCTTTGAGGGCTCCGCCGCCGGAGCCATGGCCGCCCTCCTCGGCGAAGATGGCGGCAAGCTCACCCCGGCTGACATTGAGCGGCTGGAAGCAATTCTGGCCCAAGCACGGGCCAAATCCCAGCCAGGAGGTGCCTAATGCTCGAACTGCGCGTCGTCCTCGGCATGACTCTTTTGACCCTCGGCGCCGCCGCCGTCTTGCGTCTCTGCGGTCGCCGCTGGTCGGCGGCGGAACGCCACAGCATCTGGAGCATTACTCTCCTGCTCGTCCTCCTCTTGCCCCTCCTCCTGCGCCTCGAACCGCCCGCCGTCGTCTTCCGCGCCTCCACCCAGGAAGTCCAGCGCTTCGTCGTCTGGGTCGGTTCTGCCGAAGCCCCCCAGCCGTCCCTGCCCTGGCACTCGGGGAAGCTTCTTTCCGCCCTCTGGCTCTCCGGCGTCATCGGTGTCGCTAGTTGGTGGTTGCTCGGATACGTCCGCGTCGCCGGTATTGTAGCGGCGTCCAAGGAGCATTCCACTCACGCCGGTGTCCCCGTCCGAACCTGCGCCGGGCTCCGCATGCCGGCCGTCGCCGCCGGCCCCGTGATTCTGCTGCCCGAAGCCAGCGCGGTCTGGCACCCGGCTCGATTGCAAATGGTGTTAGCTCACGAACTCGCGCATGTGCGTCGGCGTGATTTATGGTGGCGGCTCGCGGGAACGCTAGCTTGCTGCTTGTTCTGGTTCCATCCGCTGGCCTGGTGGGCCGCGGCTCAACAAAGAAAGGAGAGCGAAATGGCTTGTGATGACTTAGTATTGAGAAGCTGCCCCTCGGCCGCCTATGCCGAAGAATTAGTCGGAGTGGCCCGTGAGGCTTCTGGCTTCAACACCCCCGTCGCCGTCATGACGATGGCCAAACCCAGCGAGCTCGAAAAACGTCTCGTCGCCGTCCTGGACCCCATGCGTCGCCGCGCCAACGTCTCCCCCCTCCGCCTCGCCCTGACGTGTCTAGTCGCTCTCCTCGCCGTCTCCCCCCTCCTCGCCTGGCAGGATTCCAGCGTTCAAATGAAGGGGTCGGTGAAGGACATGGTCGGTGCCATCCCAGGGGCGAAGGTGTTACTCCGCGGTGCCTCTGAATACTCTTTCGAAACCGGGTCCGACGGCTCTTACATCGTCACTGGTCTTCCTGACGGTGACTATTCGGTCGAGGTCCTGAAGCCCGGCTACGCCCGCCTCGCCATCGGCCAGCGGAAAGTAGAGGCCGGCAAAACCGCACGGGCGGATTTCCACCTCCAACTCGGCGGCATTCGAGAGACGGTCAACGTCTCCGGAGGCTCTGCCGCCGTTGACCCTAACGCTCCGGCCAACCCCCAGCGGATTCGCATCTCCGGCAACGTCCAGGCCGCCAAGCTGGTCCACAAAGTCGTTCCGTCGTATCCGAAGGAGGCCAAAGTGGCCGGAATTCAAGGCACCGTCCGCCTCGAGGCGATTGTCGGCAAGGAAGGCGACGTCGTCCGCCTGACGCTAACGATGTCCCCCTCGGCTGAATTAGCTCGCTCCGCCATGGAAGCCGTCGCCCAGTGGAAGTATCAGCCGAC
>JBKJLJ010000222.1:0-3636 GCA_046597015.1 Bryobacteraceae bacterium | reverse complement strand
TGAAACCGTAATGGAGGTTCGCTGGCTGCTCACTTGCAGCACGACCTCAATTCCGGCCGCCGCAGTCGAAAACACTTTCGCGTCTTGCGCATTCTCCAGAAAACCATCGGCCGAAATGAGCAAGCGGTAGTCGCCGGGTTCCAGCGCGAGTGTAAATTCGCCGGTCTCGGTAGTAACGGTTGAGAAGCCCGAAGTCTTTAAACCGCCGGGAGTCAGCACGACGCGTGCCCCGCTAATGGGCATCCGGCTTTGATCGAAAACCCGACCGTGGAACGGTGTACCTGCCGGTTCGGCGAACAAAGGGAGCGTCGCCCAGCAGAGCCATGCCCCAAGGCAGCGGCAAAACCTGGCTATACTTCGAATGTTGATCTTCATGGTTAGCAAAAAACTCCTCAGTTGCAGGTCAATGGCAAGTATAGCATCTACGACTGAATTGGTCGCATAGAAAAGCAAAACTTTTTCGCGCGTCGCAAGTAGCTATTGCAGGGGTAAAGCAAGGTCCACTCGGCGATAGGGCCAGTCGCATCGGCTCCCACACCGAAATCACAGATGCAAGCCGCTAGCTAGTGAACCCCGAAAAAACTGCGAGTGGAGAATCCAGCGAATACGAGAGATTGGCCACCGTAACCGCCGACACCCCGGCTTAGAGACCCTCGTCGTCTTCAAAAGCGCACAGTCCGCGAAGGCGCAACACCGACGGACGAGGAACTCGCCCTCCTGCCGTGCCGTAGCGACTCCGGTTGAAAGCGCTTGGCGATCTCTTCAATGCACTGGATAGCTTGTTTCGGCGATGCGCCATGCGGAGCCGACAGCCGCGTTGAGGTTGAGCAGAGCTCGGCGAGGCGGTGCACGGCACAACTGGCGGTTTCACGTGTGCAGGTCGAGCAGAGTCAGAGACTGGCGGTGTGGTGTGGATGGTCAGCCAGGATTACCGGCACCAGAACGGACGTGTCGAGAAAAATGCTCACTGACACTACCCAAGAATCGATAAATCCCGTTCGCGCTGGATGGCATCGAGAGTCTCGTTCACGATGGAAGAATCAAGCGGCTTTCCGGTTTGCAGCACTGGTATACCCCGCTCGTCGACCAGTTCCGAGTGCCCGGCGGACGCTGCAGCGGGTACGTGGGAAACCAGAACATCCGTCATCAGCGCGTCCTCCGGCACGGCCTTGGTCTGAGCGGCGTTGAGGTATGCCTGCTCGATATCACCCATCCGAAGCGGCGGTTTAGCGGTAAGCCTCTTTGCGATTGCCGACGCGGGTGACTTCGATCTGGTCGGCTGACAGGAATCGGAAGAGGACTCGATGGTCCTGGGTGCGCAGGCGGTAGAGCGGCGGCTCTACACCTTGAAGTCGCTTTACGTTGCCTTCCTCGGAGTCGAGGAAGCGTGCCAGCGTCCGCAAGATCTGAATCGCGGCGGGCTGTTCGATCGAGCGGATATCGGCCCTGGCCTAATCGGTGAAGGTGACCCGCTTAGCCATTGCTGGGCTTGCCGTTCAAGTTCAGCGGTTCGTCCAGCGGGGTCTTGGCCATCGTCTCCCAGTCGTTCATGGTGAGCCCAAAATCGGCGAGCACTTCCGCCATGGGGTTGGGAGCATTGTGCTTGCTCCACTCGTCGGCTTCGGCGACGGCTTGCCGGTCTACTTCGTTAAACGGCTCGTCATCGATAGGTGCGAGCGCCAGCTTGCGGAAGAACGGATCGAGCATCGATTGCAAGAGCACTTCGACGGCTGCGAGTTGCACGGGCGGCAGCTGATCGATCAGAGTGTGAACGTGCTGGAGGGTTTCGGTGTTCATAGTGACTTTCCTTTCGCCGCTACCCGGCCATCATGCGGCTGCAAGGCTTTCTGGTAAAGCCGCCCGGTCGGTGGTTGCGGCACGCCGGATCATCGAGTGGCACTTCGACGAGCTGGGAAATCCTGACAACAGTGTCGATCTGCTCGGTTAAATCGCAGGCTTCCCATCGGCTGTAAACATGCGGGCTGAGAACGTGCAGTTTGGCGAACCCGGTCTCGGTTAGCTTCCCAGCCAAGCGGAGATCACGGAGGCGTTGAGCAAAGTTCGTCATAGGCTCAAAGCAAGAATCCGGGCCAGAGAATATCATAGTGCCTCCCCAAGAATATTTTAATCATACGCCAGCACAAACCTGGCCGTTGACGGGTCTTGAAGAAGAAGGCCGGTTCCAATGGCCAGGTTACCCGAAGCGAAGATAGGCCTCGGAATGCTCGGCGCGCACAGACCGGGCGGGAGCGTCTCCGTTGTGGGCGAGTTCCGAAAAGGAGGTTCATGCGGTACCACCTCTCTTCGCCCGCCCCTTCGTAAGGCGCTGCGGTCCCGCGAGCAACTCGAGATAGGACCGCGAAAATGGATTCCAAGAATCTTCTTGAAAATGCCGCGCCGGACTTGCCCCCAAACGCGCCCCCAGCCGTACTTTTCACCCCGCTTTGGCATTCAGCCAATAGGTAAATCCCCGTCCTGCCCCCTCCCCCGCCTATATACTGGGTTGATCCAATGCATCGAGATACTATGAATCCGAACGCAGTGCGACCTGTGGATGAAGCGGCTTCCCCCGCCTCCGTCCACGGCACCAAGTGGAATCCGTCCTATCTCATTCTTTTTCGCTTCGCCTTTATCTTTGTCATACTCACGTCGTTGAGTCCGCTTGCCATAGCTGCTCGTCGGACGATGCAGGATACGTGGCTATTTCCCGCCATTGACCAGTTCTTTGTAAGGGTCTCAGTGTGGACCGTACGGAATGTCTTCGGCGTTACTGACTTCAACCCCGGGTACCTGGGGAGCGACTCCATAGTCCAATTCGCACGAATGGCCGTCTGCTTATCGTTCTCGACGGTAGCGGCAGCGGTTTGGTCCGTTGCTGACAGACAACGGAAGAATTACACGGTTCTATACGAGTGCCTGCGCGTTTTTACGGCTTTTGTGCTGGCATTCACCATGGTCCGTTATGGTGTGCCGAAAATGATGGCCGTGCAAATGGCACCGATTAGTCCGCACCAACTCCTCGCGCCGCTGGGTCTCCATACCGCGCGACAACTCCTCTGGGTATTTATGGGCGCGGCACCGGCTTACCAAATCTTTACTGGTCTGGTAGAAGTACTGGCTGGACTGCTGTTGTTTGTGCCGCGTCTGATTACCCCTGGAGCGCTGCTCACGTTTGCGGCGATGGCAAACGTATTTGCGATCAACGTGGCCTATAACGTTGAAGTTAAGTTGTACTCCCTGCAGTTGCTCCTAATGGCCGGCTTCCTCCTCCTGCCTGATCTTTCGCGATTGGCGGACTTCTTCGTCTTGAACCGGGGCACTTTGCCGGTTCACCGCCCACGATTGATCGGAGGAAGTCGATTCATAAGGATCACTCCGATACTGCCGTTTGTTCTGGCAATTGCGGTTATCGGTCTGACGGTTGCAACGGAACGGGCTGTTGACGAAAAATTTGGTGCTCCACGGCCAGAAGCCGTTCCTTACTACGGCATTTGGGACGTCGAGGAGTTCGCGCTTGACGGTACGCCCCTGCTTCCGCTGACGACTGATGAGCTGCGGTGGCAGCGAGTCGTCTTCGACGCCCGCGACTATGTATATGTGCAGCGGATGTCGGGATCGCTGATCGTCGCATTCGCG
>JBKJLJ010000978.1:0-3764 GCA_046597015.1 Bryobacteraceae bacterium | reverse complement strand
GAGTTGCTGTTGGCTAATCCGCAGCAGTTGAAAGCGCTGCAGGGCCGCAAGAGTGACCAGCGCGACGCCAAGCGGATTGCCGAATTTCTGCAAGACCGTCGGCTGGACGGCAGCTTTGTTCCTCCCGCCGCGATTCGGCAGTTGCGGCTACTGACCCGGCATCGGGTTTCGCTCCTCCAACAGCGCAACGAGGTCCACAATCAGATTCGGGACCTGCTGGAGAGGAACGGCATCAAGCTGTCCTCGGTGGCTTCGAACTTGATGGGGGTCTCTGGACAGAGGATTCTGCGGGCGCTGGTCAAAGGCGAGGCCTCAGCCGAGCAGATGAGTTGGAAGGCTGTAGGGAAGCTGCGCAAGAAGGAAGGCGAGATTAAGCAGGCGATGAAGCCGGAGTTTGGGCCATTCTATCGAACGATGCTGAAGATGTTCTTGGACAACTACGATTTTCTCACCAAGCAGCTGACTGAGTTTGAAGCTGAGATTGAGAAGGCCGTTCTTCCGTATGCCGAGCAGATGACTTTGTTGCAGACGATTCCGGGTGTCGAGAAGATCGCGGCGTGGCAGTTGATTGCCGAGTTGGGAGTGGATATGAATGTGTTTCCGGATGCCGAGCATTGCGCGAGTTGGGCGGGGTTGAGTCCGGGGAGCCAGGAGAGTGCGGGGGTGCAGTACAGTGGGCGGACCAAGAAGGGGAACAAGTATCTGCGGCGGGTTTTGACGCAGTCGGGATGGGCGAACTCGCATCGAAAGGACGGTTATTTGCGGGCGGTGTTTTTTCGGATTAAGGCAAAGGCGGGGACCAAGAAAGCAGTGATTGCGGTGGCGCATAAGTTGGTGGTGATTGCGTATTCGATTCTGAAGACGAAGGAGCCGTATCGGGAGTTGGGCGGGGACTATTTCGACAAGTTGAATCCGGAACGGACGGCGCAGAGGTTGCTGGTTCGGATCGCGAAACTGGGGTATGAGGTGGAGATTAAACAGAGACCGGTGCCCGCTGTGGCACCGGTCAAAGCGGCGGTATCGGTGGTGGAAACAGCCAAGGACGAGCCAGTCAAAAAAAAGCGGGGCAGACCGAGAAAATCGCCACCTCTCGGAATTTTAAACCCCGAAACATCAACGCATAAGTTCTCATCCCTGTCGCGGGCCGAAATAGCCTCTCTCGCAGCCCTCCAGCCCGGTCCGCGAGAGGGTTGAGAACGTCGATTGAACGAAACCGCAGGTCACGGTCCTGTTATGGGGATTGCTTGCCTTCGAACTCCCCACATCGCGCCAGCCACCCCCCATTCCCCCTCCCAACAGCCCCCATCCCGATTCCCAAACATCCCCTTTCGCCCGTCTGCCGAACCCCGCCACACGCCCTCCCAACGACCCATCCACCCCTCGCCCGAGCCCCGGATACACAACCGGCGTCCCTCCCGCGTCTCTGCAAGTTGGCGTCCACTAACCAGCCCCTCGAACCCCCTCCTCATGAACTGTTCACCCCCATCACCCGCTCCCCGTAACGGCGCGGCGAAACCATCTCGACTACCAACAACAACCCCGTCCCACACCCCGGACAGCGATGCAAACTCTCCGTCCGCACCCGCTCCACCACCGCCTGACAGTCCGCCAACGAAGGCAGCAGTTCCGTTACCCCCGCTCCCAACTGACGACGACACTCGATCAGCGCCTCCTTGCGCCGCCGGTTCGACAGGAGCCCATAGTGGCGGATCCGCTGAAAGCGCGACGGCAGGATATGAAGCAGAAAGCGGCGCATAAACTCCTCTCCACTCACCTGCATCCGCTTGCCCCTCTCCGGCTGTCGATAGTCCTTCCATTGAAACGTCACCGAAGTATCATCCATGGCCAACAAACGCTGGTTGGAGATGGCGACTCGGTGACTGTAGCGGCCCAGGTACTCGAGCACCTGCCCAGGCCCCCCCAGGGGGGGCTTGGCATAAACCACCCACGGTTTGGCCCCAAGCTTAGTCAGCAGGCTGGCCCAGCGCTTCGGTTCGGTCAAGTGCGCCAGTGTGCCGTGGAACCGAAGCTCCTTGTTTTGGTAGAGCCGGGCCAGGCCTTTGGTGAACAGGCGCTGAAACAAGCGGCTCAACACGCGGACCGGCAGAAAGAATCCAGGGCGGCAGGAAACCCAGGTTCCGTCCGGAGAAAGGCCGCCGCCGGGGACCACGCAGTGCAGGTGCGGATGATGGAGTAAGTTCTGGCCCCAGGTATGAAGCAGGGCGAAGAAACCGATCTCGGCACCGAGATGACGGGGGTCGCGGGCGATGGTGAGTAACGTCTCCGCCGTGGCCTGGAAGAGCAGGTTATAGACGGCTCCAGGGTTTTGCAGGGCGACTTCGGCGGCGGCGGGCGGAACGGTGAATACGACGTGGAAGTACTCGACGGGGAGGAGGTCGGCTTGGCGCGCCGCCACCCACTCGGCGCGGTCGAGCGACTGACACTTGGGACAGTGGCGGTTGCGGCAGGAGTTATAGGCGATGCGGGTAAACGAGCACTGGCAGCACTGTTCGATGTGACCGCCGAGGGCCGCGGTGCGACAGAGTTCGATGGCGCGCAGGGTCCGGAGATGTTCCCGCGGCAAGGGGTGGTTCTGCCGGTAGGCGGGGCCGAAGCGGGCGAAGATGCTGGCCAGTTCGAGACTGGCGCGGGGCATGAGGGAGTTACTTCCGCTTTTTCGGTTGGCCGGGCAGGGTATCCAGAGGGCTGGTCACTCGGCCGATGGTCCGGGGGGTGACGGTGGTGTAGTGGGCCGTCGTGGTGATGGAGCTATGTCCGAGTAAGACCTGGATGAGCCGGGTGTCGGTTCCCTGTTCGAGTAAGTGTGTGGCGAAGCTGTGACGGAGGGTGTGAGGGGTTACTCGTTTCGTTATTCCGGAGGTGCGGTTGGCGTCGCGGCAGGCTTGGTTCAAAGTTGAAGACTTGATGTGCGAGTCAACGCGCCAGCCGGGGAAGAGCCATCTTTGGTTCGGGTCATGAGGGCGTTCGGCGCGCCAGTAGAGGCGGAGCAGACCGAGCAGGCGGGGGCTGAGAACGGAGTAGCGATCTTTGGCGCCCTTGCCCTGATTGACGCGGATGAGCATCTGTTGGGAGTCGATGTCGTTGACTTGGAGCGCGACGGTTTCCGAGACGCGGAGTCCGGCGCCGTAACAAAGCATGAGGGCGGCGCGGTGTTTAAGGCCGGGGACGGCATCGAAGAACCGGGCGACTTCGGCGGGGCTGAGGACGACGGGGAGTTTGGTGGGGCATTTGAGGCGGGGGAAGTTGGCTTTGCCCAAGGGCAGTTGGAGGGTATTGAGGTAAAGAAACTGGACTGCGGCGACGAAGGCATTGATGCTACTGGGCGAGAGTTTGCGTTCGTGGAGTAAGTGGAGCTGGTATTGGCGGACGGCTTCGAGGTCGAGTTTGTCGGGGCTGGTCCCGTAGTAACGGGCGAAGTCGGCGACGTAGTGGACATAACTGCGTTGGGTGGTCTCGGCGAGGCCGCGAAGCTGGAGGTCTTCGAGGTATCGTTGTCTAAGTGGCGTCATGGAATGCTCCTGAGAAATGGAATCTGATGGTTTGGGGAAACCGATTCCAGCTTTTCAGAGTGTTCTTGACGCCGCTACCGTAAAAACACGGATTTGAAGAGGATAAAGTACCGAGTGCCGGGCAGGGATGGGCCCGGGAACCAGCTACCGCGAAGCGGTTTAGTTGTGTGCTGGGCATGTTCAGCAGCTTGGAGGTGAAAGTCTTCCGGGCAACCTGATGGAGGTGAAGGCCTA
>JBKJLJ010000960.1:0-4571 GCA_046597015.1 Bryobacteraceae bacterium | reverse complement strand
TTAACGTAGCCGACGGTGCCGGGAGCGGCTCCGTTATTGGGTTTGAGGCTGCCGGCGCCGCCGAAGGCATCGAAGGCTTTGACGACTTGGGGGTCGAAGAGAGCGCGGGGGATTTGGTTATTGGGGAACTGCTGGCGCGTGACCTGCCCGGCGGCGTTGGTGGTTTGCGTGGTGGGGTCGTAAATGGGGATGACGGCGCCAGCGGCGTTGACCCACTTCGAAAAATCGCCGTTATACATTTCCGGGGTGGGGACGGTGCGGGTGGCTCCCGTGGCTCCGGCGCGATTGCGGAAGGCTTCGTAAGCAACAAAGAAGAACGACTTGTTTTTCCCGTTGTAGAGCTTGGGGATTAGGACGGGCCCGCCGACGGTGCCGCCGTAGTCGTGTTGTTTGTAAATGGGGATGGCGATGCCGCGGGCGTTGTTGAAGGTGTTGTTCGCATCGAGCTTCTGGTTGCGGAGGAACTCGTAGGCGGTGCCGTGGAAGCCGTTGGTGCCGGACTTGGAAACGAAGGTCATGGTGCCTCCGCCAGCGGCTCCGTTTTCGGCTTTAAAGCCATTGGTATCGACGGTGAACTCGGTGATGGCGTCGATGGAGGGGGCGTTGACGGCGACCCAGCTCATGGTCAGAGCGCGGGTGGTGTTGGCGGAGACTCCGTCGAGAGTGGTTCCGTAGCTAGCGGCTTGGCCGCCACCGAGGACGAAGCCCAGGTCGCCGCCGAGGTTTTTGGCTTCGGGGGTGAGGGCGGCGAGATCGAAGGGGCTGCGGAGGGTTCCGCCGACGACGAGGGGAAGTTCGTCGACCATTTTGTTATTGATGGTGACGGAGGTTTTCGCGTTTTCGGTGGAGAGGGTGAGGGCGCTGGCCTGGACCTCTACGGCCTGGGTGGAGGTGCCGACTTCGAGGGTGAGGTCGGTACGGATGCTGGTGGCAGCGTTGACGACGATACCAGAGACGTTAGAGGGCCGGAAGCCGGGGCGCTCTACGCGGATGGAATAGGTTCCGACGTTGAGGCTGGGGGCGGTGAAGTCGCCGGAGTCGCCCGTGGTGAGGTTCAGGGTAGTTCCGGTGTTGGTGTTCAGGACGGTGACTTTAGCACCGGGTATGATGGCGCCGGAGGCGTCGCGGACGGTACCGGAAATGGTGCCGCGCTCGGACTGAGCAAGGAGGAAAGCAGGTAGAAGCAGCAGGCATGCGAGGGCCTGGCGGCTTCGTGCTTGGAGAGGTTTAAGCATAGAAGACTCCCGTGGATTTTAACTAAGCGGTTTGGTGACCGTGGGGGGACGATATCACCTTAGGGGGTGGGAGGCAAGGGGGGGTGAAAAAGCAAAAGGGCCTCCCGGTGGGAGGCCCTTTGGTTGATTGGTGGTTATTTGGCTTAAAAGAGGAACTTCAGGCCGAGTTGCTGTTGGCGCATGTTGGTAGCGGTACCGGTGATGTTGCCAAAGTTGGTGGCGCCCGGGATAAAGGTGCTGCCGGGGTTACCGAAGTTCGGATGGTTGAGGGTGTTGAAGGTCTCCCAGCGGAACTGGAGCTTCATGCGTTCGGTGATGGTGAAGTTCTTGAAGAGACTCCAATCGAAGTTGACGAGACCTGGCCCGCGGAGGAAGTTGCGGGGGGTGTTGCCGTAGGTGAATTGCGCTGGCAGCTGGAAAGCGCTGATGTTGACGCAGTTGATGAGCTTGCCACTGCCGCAGTCGACCGACACCGGGGTGCCGGAGAAGCTGGCGCGCTGCGCACCTTGGCCCACGTTGGCTTGGTCAGCCGCGATTCCAGCGGTAAACGGTAGTCCAGACTGAATCGTCGTAATGCCGTTCGTCTGCCAGCCACCGAGGGCTGTCTTCAGGAACTTGTTTGAAGAGTTCGCGAAGAGCGGAATCTCGTAGTTGTAGCTGGCAACCGTCCGGTGCCGGACGTCCCAGTTGGCCAAGCCGTAGTCGAGCCGCCAGTTGTACGGATCCATCACGTTGGAACCGCCGTTCGAGTCGGTGGAGACGTCGAGGACCTTGGAGAACGTGTAGCTGACGAGAGCGGTGAGGCCCTTGAAGCCATTCTGCCGATAGACCACGCTCATCCCGTTGTACTTCGAGTTCAGATCGTTTTGGATTTGACGGATGACGAGGTACCGGGTGTTGGGCCGGCGATCGTTGATGGCACCGGGTCCCGGACGCGGCGTGTTCATGAAGAAGCTGCGGTCGAGGTGGTAAGCGTAGTTGCCGAGGTACTCGACGGCGATGCCGGCGCTGCGCCACAGGCCGCGTTCCACACTAAGGCTCCATTGGTTCATGGTGGCGTTCGGCAGGTAGGGGCTAATGGTGAAAGCGTTGATCCGGGCGCCGACTCCGCAACCGCCTGGGGGCAGGGGGTTCGACAGGGTCAGGGCGGTGGACGGAAGGATGCCGTTGACGAGCGAGTTGTTGTAGGTACAAATCACCGAGAACGGAGGGTTGGTGGTGGCCAGGGTGAACGAGTTCATCTGGTTCGGGTTGTAGTAGATGCCGAGTCCGCCTCGGACAACGAACTTAGACGGCATGCGGTAGGCGAAGCCGACGCGAGGCGCGAAGTTGTTGTGGTCGCCTTCGTGGTACTTGATCTTCGAGGGGACGGTGCCGGGGATAAACGCGTTCTGTTCGCGATTGAGGATGGTGCCGTTTCCCGTGGTGGAGGTGGGGACGATGGGGAGTTCGTAGCGGAGGCCGAGGGTGAGGGTTAGGCGGTTGGAGACCTGCCACTTATCCTGCACGAAGAAGCCATGACGCCATTGCTGGCCGCCGCCGGGGAACAAGGGCCCCGGGGTGGTAACGGCCTGCGGAATGCCGAGGATGTAGTCGGCCGGGGCGAAGCCGGTGATCTGGCCGTTGAAGGTGAAACCGCCGCGAGGATTGTTGTTGGCCGTGCGGTTCGTGATGACCTGGCGGCTATCGATTCCGGCCGCGATGTTGTGCGCCGACTTCAAAAAGCTCGTCGTGTTGGAGACTTGCCGTGTCGCGTCGTTCTGGTACCAGTTCGTACCGCCCATGCTGCCGCCACCCACTGGGAGGTAGTTGGCGATGTCGAGCAGGGGGAGGCCGGGGTTGGAGGCCGAGGTTCCGAAGCCGGGGATGCCGAGTTCGGTTCCGGCGGTTGCCGGGAAACGGCTGCCGGGGGTGAAGAAGTTGAGCGAGTCGATGGTGGTCTTCTGGTCGCCGTAGCGGAAGTCATTGACGATGGCCGAGCTGAAGATGCGGGTGTAGCCAACCACATAGTTCCGGTCACCCACCGGCTGATACCAACCGTTCCACTGGCTCGGGTTTTCGTTCAGGAGTGCCGTCGAGTTGGTCACATATCGGAAGAAGAAGCGGTTGTTCTGGCCGATGGACTGGTCGAGACGACCGATGTACTGACGACCGGTATTGTTGTTGGCGACGTTGACGTTATAGTTCTGCAGGATGCCGGGGCCAGTGGGCAGCGGGATGTACTGGAGACCACGGACGGCCTGGGGCGCGAAGCGGGAGGAGGGAATCACGTTGCCAGGGAAAGCGTTGCCGGTGAGGGGATCGCGGACGACGGTGGACGACTCACTAAAGTCGCCGGCGCGCATGCGAGGGGTGAGTGTGCTAGCGATGGCGGGAGACTGAGTGCCGGAGCGCAGGTCTTCCCAACCGAACATAAAGAAGGTCTTGTTCTTGCCGTTGTAGAGTTTCGGGATCATCACCGGGCCGTTGAACTGCACGCCGAACTGGTTCTGGCGCAGCGGCGGCTTCTGGCGGCCCTGGGGCAGGAAGAAGGGCTTGGCGTCGAGTTTGTCGTTGCGGAGGAACTCGTAGGCCGCCCCGTGGAAGTCGTTCGAGCCGGACTTGCTGATCATGTTGATCTGGACACCCAGGTACCCACCATATTGAGCGGGGTAAGTACCCGTCTGAACCTGCACCTCCTGTACTGCGTCCACGGAGGGACGGAGCGAAGTAGTCGTGATCAGATTCGACATAATGCTCACACCGTCGAGCGAGACGCTATTGGTGATCTCGCGCAACCCAGCGCCGATGTAGCCTTCCCCACCACCAGGGTTGCCGGAAGCGCCTTTGAACCCTGCGACGACGCCCGGGGTGGTTAGAGCCAGCTTCAGCGGATTCCGGCCGTTGAGCGGGAGTTCAGCGGTGCTTTTTGAGGAGATGACTTCGTTGATGGAGGCTTCGTCGGTCTTGATGGGCGGGATGTCAGCGGTGACTTCGACGCGGGTATCGATCGAGCCGACTTTCAGAGCAAAGTCCGAACGGACGGTTTGGTTGGCGGAGAGATTAATGTCCTTGGTGGCGGCGGTGGAGAAGCCGGTTTTCTGAACGGAGACGGTGTAAGCGCCAGCCTTCAGGAACTGGAACTCGTAGTTGCCAGAGTCGTTTGAAGTGGCCGAAACGGATTCGCCGGTACCTTGGTTGCGAGCGGTGATTTGAGCGCCGCCGATGGAAGCGCCAGAAGCGTCGGCGACATTGCCGACGATGGACGTGTTGCTGGCAAGCTGCGCGAAACTCGGAAGGGCCAGTGCGAAACAGAGAACGGCCGAGGATGACCAGCGGGATGCAGGTATCTTCATT
>JBKJLJ010000923.1:0-18196 GCA_046597015.1 Bryobacteraceae bacterium | reverse complement strand
AGGACGCCGTAACCCGCAATCGCCTGGCCCTCAACCTCCCCAGCCCCAACCCCGTCCGACGCGTCGGCAATGGCAATGTCCAGGAACTCGCGACTACCGCGGGAACCCGCATCGTCCTCGCGCTTCCCGACCGTATCCCCCAAGCTTACGTCCTCTCCGGCGTTCTCCTATCCCGCTACGAAGATTTTGGCGGACCCTCCGGTGGGCTCGGCTACCCGCTCTCTGACCCGACCGCCGCTGGCCGTCAGACGTTTGAAAATGGAACTCTCGCCGGCGGCCCGGTCCGCCTCGTCTCCGGCCCTACACTCACAAAATGGCAGACCCTCGGCCTTGAAATCGGTGTCGCCGGCTCCCCCGTTTCCGATGTCACCCCATTTTTCACCTTCGCCGCCACCAACGGCACGCAACAGAGCTTTAGGGGAGGTGCCATCTACAGCGTCCCCGTCGCCGGTCGAGTGAACTTCGTTGGCGGAGCCATCTACACCAAATACGTCCAGCTCAACGCGGCAAATGGTGCTCTCGGCGCACCCCTCGACGACGAATTCACCATCTCCGGTCGTCGTCGACAGGATTTTGAAGGCGGCTACCTCGAACTCGCCCCCGGTGCCACCGAAGCCACGCTCGTCGAAACTCCCCGCCGCCCCTCCGTGACTGCCACCCCCGCCACCGTAATTGTCGGCAGCCGAGTCCGTCTCGCCATCGGTGGCTTCAGCGAAAACACCCGCATCCGGGTTCGCATCTCCGGCCAACCGGATTTCTTCGTCCAGTCAGCCAACGGAGCCTACTCCTGGGACACGCTCGTACCCACCTCCGCTCCCTCTGGAACCGTCACCGTCATCGCCGATGAACCTGGCAAAAACCTCACCGCCCAAGCCACTTACTCCGTTCGCGCCCTCGCCGACGCCCGTCCGCGTATCGCCAAAGTCCGGGGCGATGCCCAGGCCGGCGCGCCCGGCTCCCTCCTCCCCATCCCTCTCCGGATCCAACTTCGAGACGAAGCCAGCAACCCCCTAGCCGGCGTCTTCGTCGCTTTCACCGCCTCCCAAGGCGCACTCCTCTCTCGCTCCGTAGGCTCGACCGATAGCAACGGCGAAGCCGAAGTCAGCCTGCGCCTCCCCCCCAATGAAGGGATCGCCCTCGTCACTGCCGAAGCTCTTCGCCAAATCGTCACCTTTCAGGCCCGCACAACAGGCGGAGGCCTCACCGCCTTCCCCCGCGTCACCGACCCCGGAAACCCCTTCGTCGCCTCGGCCGCCGCCATCATAAAATATCACCAGGACCGGGGCGAAGTCCCGGCCTCCGGGCCAGCCGCCACCCCGGCTACGGTTGATACCTTCCTCCGCAATTTCTGCATCTTCGACTCCCAAGCCGTCCAAATCTGCGATGGTTTCCTCGAAAACGGCATGGCGAACCTCTGGCGCCTCGGTGGCTTTGTCTCGGGTGGCCTCGAAACTCTGGCCCTTCCCGCCACCGAACAGGTGCTCCGCGACTCCGTCGCCACCGGCCCCGTCTTAGTCAGCCTCGCCCTCGAAGGTGGCGCCTCCCATGCCGTGGTCGCTACCGGTATTACCGCCGAAGGTAACATCCAAATTATGGATCCCAGCCCCACCTTCGGTCGAACCACCCTCGCCGATTACCAAAATGGCTTCCAGGTCGGCAACGCCTCCTATAAAGGTCGCGTCGTCGGCCTCGTTCGCCTCGACCCCCGCACCCCCGCCAACGCCGGCTTCCTGGTCATCGCCGAATCTACAAATATAACCATCGCCGGTCCCACCGGCGTCTGCGGAGCCACCTTCGCCATCCAGCGTGGCGGTAACCTTACCAACTTCCGCTCATGTGACGGCGCACAGCCTGTCTACCAACTCGAACTCGCCGCCTCCGGTCGTTATCGAGGAACTCTCTCCGACCTCGGCACGCTCGGCGCCCGCTATCAACTCGAAGGCCAAAATACCGGATCCTTCCGCGTCGCCCGCCCCGGCCTCCAATGGGAGCCCAGCCCTCTGGAAACCAGTTTCCTCGCTACCGCAGTTCTAAATGGTGCCAGTTTCACCCCCGATCTCGCCCCTGGCGCTCTTGTCAGCATCTTCGGCGTCGGACTCGGCCGAGAAGGCGCTCGGACCACGGCCGAAATCGGAGGCCGACCCGCCGAAATTCTCTTTACGAGCCCTTTCCAAATCAATCTTGCCCTTCCCCTGGACCTGCCCCCCGGCTCCTATCCTCTCTCGCTTCAGTCCATCTTCGGCTCCGCCGAAGTCCGCGTCGACGTTCGAGACGTGGCCCCCGCCATCTTCCGCCTCTCCGAATCGCAGATGGCCATAGTCAATTCCAACGGCAACCTAAACAATCCGACCCAACCCGCCACCCGTGGCTCGGCTCTCATCCTCTACGGAACCGGATTTGGTGCCGTACAGCTCCAGGGAAATCTGAGTCGTACCACGCTACCCGTTTCCGCCCGCATCAACAATCTCGAAGTGCCAATTGGGTATAGTGGACTCGCCCCTGGATACATTGGACTCTATCAAATCAATCTTAGCCTTCCAATCGATATGCCCCCGGGCCTCTTTCAAACTCTTGAACTGGGTCAGGCGGGCGTCGTGGTAAGTCCGTTAAACGTATCAATACAATAGATTTATCGCGATTTATCCTCGCCGCTAAGGGTCCGCCTTCGGTTCGAATACCGAAATGGCCCTCAGGATGCAGTGTCAGACCTGCGTACAGTCGCCCTCTCGGCGCAAGTCTTTGGAAACTAAGCTCTTGACTTGCACGGGTGGGAGTGTTACAAAGTAAAGGACTGCGTCGGCTCAGGGTTAGGCGGTTTTCCGTTTACGGGGCCGCGAGTACGTACGAATCACAAACACAATAAATATCAGCTTGGCTCGCAAGTAGCCGTCCCTCGCAAGCAGACTGTAATCGTCTTCGCGTGCTGGACGAGTTCCTCGAGACCGAGTCAAAGCGGTAAAAAGGTAGTCCCTCATCAATTCTATTATTCAATTCCCTAAGGAGAAGGAAATGGCAGATTTCCGTAAATGGTTCCCGGTATTGGCCGTTGCTACGCTGATGTTTGGCGCGGCGGCTTCCGCCAATGCCCAACCAGCGTTTAGCTGTAATTCAAACGCTGGCGTTCCGCCGATCGTTCGCGCGGAAGGGCTAACGGAACTCGTTGGTGATTTGATCTTGAATTGTACTGGTGGTAGCCCGACCGCTCTCGGCGCGACGGTCCCCCAGGTCAACTTCCAGATCTTTTTGAACACCAACGTGACTTCCCGTTTGCTCAATGACCCCTGGAGCGAAGCGCTCCTGATGGTCGATGAACCGTCTGGCACCGATACTACCGGTGGCAACCTGCGTTATTGCACCACCAACGGTGGTTGCATCATGCGCGGTGTCGGCGGTCAAGCCGGCGGCGTAAACTACCTCACTGGCGACTCCCAGAATACGCTCCCTGCGAACGTGTTCCAGGCCCGTCAGTCTGGTGCAAACCAACTCGTGTGGCTCGGTGTGCCGATTGATCCTCCTGGCACCACCACCACCCGTATCATCCGCATCACCAACGTTCGCGCGAACGCCAACCAGCTTGGTGTGAGCTCGACCTTGATTCCGACCCAGATCGTTATGTTCGTTTCGGCGACCTCGACGACCTCGATCCCCATCAACAACCCGCAGCAGACCGTGGCCTTCATTCAGCCCGGCCTGACCTTCGGTCTCCGCACGCTTCTCAACCAAGGCAGCTATCTCCAGTGCGTTTCGCAGAACCGTTCTGCCGCAACTGATAGCAGTTCCTCCTTGGCCGTTATGCGTTCGGTCCTCCGGTTCTCGGAAGGCTTCGCCTCCTCCTTCAAGCGTCGTAACATTGCTTACACCAACGCTGATGTGAGCCCGGTGCCGCTGCCCCAGAACACGCCCAACAACAACTTCTTTACCGAATCCGGCTTCTACAACCCGTTTGTGGTTTCCGGCAACAACAACACCTCTGGTCTGACCTCGAACATCGCGCAGGCCGGTCTGGCTTCGCAGGGTACCCGCCTGATGGCTCGTTTCACCAACGTGCCCGCTGGCATCGTCCTGTATGCCTCGATCTATGGCGTCTCTTCCTGCGGTGATTGCAACACCAACAGCACGGCGAACATCACTGGTGCAGCGAACGCTTCGACGTCGCTCGTCAGCTTGGTCTCAACCGACGCTAACGGTGGCGGTGCATACTCGGCTGTTAGCGCTACCAACAGCTCGACCCAGAGTGGTTTCACGATCCCGACTGCCCCCATCACGCTCAGCAATGGCGCTGGTATGGCCGTTTGGGAAGTAATGACCTCCAACCCGTTCACGGTTCAGACGATTGAAGTTGGTATCGCGGTGGCTTACGTCGCCAACACCAGCAACAACCTTCCCGGTATCGGTTCGGCCTCGGTCGCTGGCAGCTTCGCGCCGCTCAGCACCGTGACCACCGCTTCCACCGCGAACAACCAGCCCCGTTTTGCAGATACGAGCTCCGCCCGTACTCTGTTCGCCATCAACGCTTGCAGCACGAACATCCTGTTCCCGTTCTTGACCAACCAGGTCGGATTCGACTCGGGTATCGCTATCGCGAATACCTCGACCGATCCCTTCGGTACTGCCCCGCAGTCCGGCGCGTGTAAGATGAACTACTACGGTGAAACCACCGGTGGTGGAGCAGCTCCCGCGGCGCAGACTTCGGCGGTTGTCCCGTCTGGCAAAACCTTGACGGCAACCTTGTCGAGCGGTGGTAACTACGGAATGGCGGCGACGCCCGGCTTCCAAGGTTACGCAATCGCTCAGTGCGCCTTCCAGTATGGCCACGGCTTCGCTTACATCAGCGACGTCGGTGCCAACCGGATTGCTGAGGCCTACTTGGCCCTCATCATGGACTCGGCTCTGGATACCCGTACGGGCGTCTTCTCCGAGACCTTGGGTCACTAAGAAGCAAGCAACGCAACCGGCGATGGGGAGAAGGGAAAGCTTCTCCCCATCGCCGTTTCTATTCCTCACTTTGTTGTAGGAATTTACCTCATCCATCTTGTAGGAATAGAGAACCAGTGATACATTTAATCTTGTATCTACCCGCTTTCCGTCCCCGCTTATCCGCTGTCCGCGTCAAGAATGTCCGCACCCAGAACGCTCGCGTCCACAATCCCCCATACTTCGAGGTAGCAATGTCGCTTATTCGACACGGCCTGTTGGCTTCAGTCTGTCTGCTCGCGTCCGCTTGGACTTCCTTCGCGCAGACCAATCTGTTCCTCCTGCCTAACTCTTCCAGCCAAACAGGAACCATTACGGGTTTCCGGCTCGACCCGTTTTCGACGATCACGTCCTTTGCCGCCCAGCCGGGTGCGTCGTTCTTCTTCGTCAATGCCGCTGGCACAAAATACTACTCCGTAGCCCGCTCCGGCAGTGACACCCTTCTCGTTTTAGAGGCCGCCAACCCGGCCAATGTCCTAAAGCGTCAAAATCTTTCTCAGGCCGAAGCCGCTGTGATGACGCCTGACCGCCGCCGCTTGCTGATTGTCGCCAACGGCCTCCACATCATCGATACCACCACGGACAATGTCCTTAATACGGTGACCGACGTCGGTAACCAACCTACCGATGTAGCCGTTGCCTTGGACGCCTCCCGCGCGTTCGTCCTCAGCCCTTCCGCCAACCGGCTCACCGCCGTAGACCTCAATACCAACGCCGCTGTTGGCTCGCCGCTTACCATTCCTGGTGCCTCTACCGGCGTCGCCGTCGGCTATAACGGCCTCGTCTACGTCACCACCGCCAACCGGCTCTACGAAATTGATGGTCGCCTCATGACCATTCGCGCCGAAATTCCTCTCAATGCCCGTCCGGGCAAAATCGCCTTCACTCCCGATGGCCGGTACGGCCTCATGGTCAATCAGACCCCCGTCACCGGGTCTTCGGTCATCCTGATCGACCTCCTCAGCCGCACCGTCGCCGGTACCATTCCCAATTTCCAGGTCATCCTCGACAGCCTCATCGTCGCCTCCAACAACCGGGTCTACGCCGTCTCCAACCAAAGGCAGGCGTTGTACGAAATCTCGGTTAGCCCGCTCAATATCAATCCTCCCGAGTTTGGCAACATCGGCACCCCGAATAATGTCACCGCAATTGCCGGCACCAACGAATGGCCCAACCCCCGCTTTCTGTTCGCCGCCACTCCCGGCTCAGTGATCCGGCTCGACAATAGCTCCTTCCCACCGCAAGGCGCCGGCGCTGCTGCCATCCCGTCCAATCCAGGCAATCTGGTCTTCGCCGCTCCCGCCTTCACCGGTGTGCCCACGCAAGTTACCGGCTATAACAATAACCAAAGCACTGCGGTCGGTACGAGCTACCAGCCTCTGGTGACCCGCGTCTTCAACTCCATCGGCCAGCCCCTTCAGGGCATCCCCGTCACCTTCACATCGGATAATGCCGCGGCCCAAATTCAAGGTGCCACCGTGACTACCAACACCGATGGCTACGCCCTGACCACCGTTATCGCTCCCCCGAGTGCCGGTACCTTTACTGTCACGGCGTCCGCTGGCGGCGCGGCTTCCTCGCCCACCTACCTCTTCACCCTCACCACCGGCAGTACCACCGGCGGCGGCGTCCCTACCGGCGCGCTCACCATCGTCCGTGGACAGGGTCAGTTGGTCCAGGAACAATTCCAGATTCGCGAACCGCTGGTTGTCCAGCTCCGGGACGTGCAGGGTAAACCAGCTGTCAACCAGACGATTACCTTCTCCATCCAAACCGGCAGCGGCACCTTCAACACCTCCACCTCGGATGGCACCGCCCTCACCGGCGCAACCTGCACCGCCAACGTCTGTACGGTCCAAACCGACGCCGACGGACGAGCCGCCATTGGCTTCATTGCCACCTCGGTGAATCCAGGCTCCTCTTACGCCCAACAGACGATTACTGCCACCAACGGCTCCAGCACCGTTAACTTCATTCTGACGACGGTTCTCGGCCAGCTCCTCGGCGGCGGATCGGCGTCGCCTCCAATCGTCGAAAGAATTAAGCCCGTGGATCGCCTCATCACCGGGCAAGCCGGAACCGTACTGAACGAAGCCATCCAGGTTCGTGTCATTGTCGTGTCCGGCCCGCAATCCGGGCAAATCATCCCCAACGTTTCCCTCCGCGCCTCCACCGGCAATCTCCCTGAATCCGGCCCTACCGCCACCTGTCAGGGAGAAGGCGGGGTCGCGATCACCGATTCCAGCGGCGTCGCCACCTGTAACCTGGCCTTCGGCGGTCGACTCGGCCAAGCGCCGCTCGAAGTTGTCATCGGCGGTTCCATCTTCCTCGGCGGAACCTCGCTGATCGTCGATGTCCGCCCGGGGCCTCCTTCCACTGCCCGCTTGGTCCAAGGTAACAACCAGTCCGGCCTCCCCGGCGAACGCCTCCGCCTCGCCTTCGTCGCCGAAATCTCCGACGCCTTCGGCAACGTACTTCCCAACGTTACAGGGAGCTGGGTCGTCGGAACGCCGAACTCTCTCACCTTGGCCAACGTCGTCTCCACCTCGGACTCGAATGGTCGCGTCTCGGCCCTTGGCACTCTCGGTACGGTCCCCGGCCCCAACATCGTCCGCTTCCAGACGGGTAATATCAGCGCCGCCTTCACCTATACCGTAAACATCTCCATCACGGGGTTGCGCGCGGTATCCGGTGATAGCCAAACCACCATCACGGGGCAGGCCTTCCCGCAACCCCTAGTGGTTCAAGTCACGGACGATCGAGGTCAACCCGCTGCCAACCAAGCTGTCAGCTTCGCCGTTGTCAGTGGCTCTGCCACTCTCAACGCGGCTTCGGCGACCACGAACGCGGCAGGTCAGGCTTCGGTGAATGTCACCGCTGGATTCCAGCCAGGCGCAATTACCATCCGCGCCTCACTCGCCAGCTTGACCCAGACCTTCACCCTCACCTCTCGCTTGCCCGGCCCCGTTTTCGGCGTCAACAACGTCGTCAATACGGCCAGCAACCAGCCCGGTCTCGTCCCGTGCGGCATCAGCACCATCTTCGGCACCGGTATTGCTCCTGGACTCAGCGGGGTCCTACCCGCTAACCTCCTCGGTGTCGGAGGCCTCCCGCTGATCCTGAATGGCGTCGAAGTGGTCATCGACGGTCAAACGGCGCCTATCTTCGCTGTCGCCAACCAAAGCCAGCAAGAGTCCGTTATTTTCCAGACGCCCTGCAACCTCACCCCCGGTAACCGGGTCACGGTCACCGTGCGAGTGTCTGGCGGCACGACCTCCACCAGCGGCGTCCCCGTCCTCCGCGCTCAGCCGGGTATCTTTGAAACGAACCCCGGCAATGGCGTCCGCCGCTACGCTGCTGTCCAACGCCCCGATGGCAGTTGGGTCACTCCGCAGAACCCTGCCCTCCGGGGTGAGGTCCTCCGCGTCCTGGTCACCGGACTCGGAGCCGTCACCTCGGCCACCGATACCAACCGCGTTGGTCTGCCCGGGCAAGCGGTTCAAGCTCCTCTCATCGTCGGCGTCAACGACCAGGGTGTTCGCGTCGTCTCCGCCGAATATGCTGTCGGCATGATGGGTGTTTACGTCGTAAGCTTCGAGCTACCCCTCGACGCTTCGCCCGGCACCTTCCGCAACATAGCCGTAGCGGCCGAAGGTCTCGGCGGCGAACTGATTTTCAGCAATGGCTCAGCCATCGCCGCGATCCAGTAAGCTACCCACTCCGCCAAAACCCCGAAGAGCCCCGCTTACCCGCGGGGCTTTTCGTTTTTCCACCAGAGCGACTCATATTTCTCCTCATCTCGATATCCGAAAACCAGATTCCGCCCTCTTCCCTCTTTCGCCAGACTTCACTCGTACCGCCGCCCCTACCGATAGTCAGAGCCTCCAGATCCCCTTCCGAGCTATCCTGAAAGCTGCATGCGCCGTACCCGCTGGATCCTCATCGCCAGCATTCTCATCCTCGTTGCTACGGTCGCCGCCACCTACCGCGCCCAGAAAGAAGCGCAAGCCAAAGGCGGCCCCGCCAAACCCCGGGCCATGCCGGAAAACGTCAGCGCCACCGCCCAAGATTGGCACTGGATCAAAGACGACAACGGCCGGCCCGTCGTCGAAGTGCGTGCCCGCAACTTCGAACAGAAATCCGACCCCGTCCGCGTCGACCTCGAAAAAGTAGAGCTCAAAATTTTCCACAAAGACGGCACCGCCTTCGATCTCGTCAAAAGCGAACACGCCGAACTCAAAATGGAGGAAAGCACCCTCTATTCCGCCGGCGACGTCGAAATCACCATGGGCCTCTCCGCCGACCCCAAACCCTCCAACCGCCTCGTCAAAATCAAAACCTCCGGTGTAACGTTCGAAACCCAATCCGGGAAAGCGACCACCGAAAAAGCCGCCAGCTTCGAATTCGAAAACAGCGAAGGCTCCGCTCGCGGCGCCGCCTACGACCCCACCACCCGCGAACTCAACCTCCTCAACGACGTCAAACTCCAATGGCGCGGCAAAGGCCCGCCCTCCAAGCCCATGCTGGTCGAAGCCGGTGCCCTGTCCTACCGCGAAGACGAAGCCAAAGTCTATCTCAAAACCTGGTCCAAACTCCGCCGCGACTCCCTTACCCTCAACGCCGCCGATTCCGTTGTCACCCTCGATGAAGGCGAAATCCGCCTCGTCGAAGCCGCCCAAGCCAAAGGGGAAGACCTCCAACCCGGCCGCAAACTCCTCTACGACGCCTCCCGCCTTTGGCTCCATTTCGGCGACAAAGGGGCCATGGAAAAGATCGAAGGCCAACAAGGCGCCCATCTCGAAACCATTACCGACTCCGGCCGCACACTCGTCAACTCCACCCGCGTCGACATGGCCTTCAACGTCTCCTCCGGCGATAGCGTCCTCGAAAAAGTTACCGCCACGGGCAACGCCATCGTCGAGTCTTTCCCCCTCCTCCGGCCCCCGGCCGAACCCCCCTCCGACCGCGTCCTCAAAAGCGAAACCATCGACATGCTCATGCGCCCCGGCGGCCGCGAAATCGACTCTCTCGTCACCCAGGCACCCGGCCAGCTGGAGTTTCTGCCCAAATCCCCTAAACAGCGCTACCGCCGCCTCAACGGGGACCGTTTTTGGATGACGTACGCCCCCAATAACCAACTCGAAAAATTCCGCGCCACCAAGGTCGAAACCCTCACTCGCCCCCTTAAGAAAGGGGACCCCGACATGAAAACCTCCAGCGCTGAACTCCAAGCCCTCTTCGACCCCAAAACCGGAAACCTCCAAACTCTCGAACAATCCACAAATTTTGACTACCAGGAGGGCCCCCGCCACGCCCGCAGCAACCACGCCCGCCTGGATAGCGCAACCGAACGCCTCTTCCTCAAAGGGGCCGCCCGCATCTGGGACCCCACCGGCTCCACCGACGCCCTCCAAATCGAACTCGATCAAAAGACCGGCGACATGCTCGCCGAAGGCCAAGTCACTTCCACCCGCCTCCCCGACGAAAAGAAACCCAAAAAGCCTCAAGGTTCCCTCCTCGATTCCTCCGAAACCGTCCAGGCCCGCGCCAACCGCATGCAAACCCGCGAGCAAAACAAGTGGATCCGCTATGACGGTAACGCCCTCCTCTGGCAGGGCCCCAACCGCATCGAAGCCGATTCCATCCTGATCCAACGCAACGCCCAACGCCTCGACGCCACCGGCAACGTCGTCTCCCAGTTCCGCGAAAAGGCCAACAACTCCTACACCATCGTTCGCGCTCCCCAAATGACCTACTGGGACGTCGAGAAAAAAGCCCACTACATGGGCCACGTCAAACTTGACCGCTCCGACCTCACCGTCACCTCCCGCGAACTCTTCGCCTGGTTCTCCCAAAAGGAAAACGAAAACTCCCTCGAACGGGCCGAAGCCATCGGCGATGCCGTCATCGTCAAAACCGGCGCCGCCCGTACCCGCCGCGGCGTTGCCGAACGCGCTGACTACGACGTTCCCGCCGCCCGAATTGTGCTCACCGGCGGCTCCCCCCAAATGTTTGACTCCCTCAAAGGCAACACCAAAGGCGAGCGTCTCACCTGGTTTTCTAATGAAGATCGTCTTCTCGTCGATGGCTCTACCGCTCAGCCCGCCGCAAGCCGTATCCTAAAGAAGCGATAGTTCATGCGTACATTGGAAACCCGGGAAATCTCAAAGAGCTATCGAGGCCGCAAGGTCGTCGATAACGTCTCCGTCTCCGTGCAACAAGGCGAAGTCGTCGGCCTCCTCGGCCCTAACGGAGCCGGCAAAACCACCAGCTTTTATATGATCGTCGGTCTCGTCAGCCCAGATTCCGGGGTCGTCCAACTCGACGAAGAAGAAATCACCCACCTCCCCATGTATCAGCGCGCCCGCCGCGGCGTCAGCTACCTCCCCCAGGAACCTTCCGTCTTCCGGAAACTCACCGTCGAAGAGAATCTCATGGCTATCCTCGAGACCCTTACTCTCGATATACGCCAGCGCCGCGAACGCATGAATCGGCTCATCGAACAGCTCGGCCTGGAAACTGTTCGCCTCAATAAAGGCTACATGCTCTCCGGGGGCGAACGTCGCCGCGTCGAAATCGCCCGCTCCTTAGTTATCGAGCCCACCTTCCTCCTCCTCGACGAACCCTTCAGCGGCATCGACCCGATCCAAGTCCTCGAAATCCAGCGAATCATCTTTGACTTGAAAAAAAGCGGTATTGGCATCCTAATTACGGATCACAATGTCCGTGAAACCCTCGCCACTGTCGACCGCGCCTACATTATAAACACGGGCAAAATCTTTCGCTCCGGCTCCCCCGAGGATCTTGGCCGCGACCCCGAAGTCAAACGAGTCTACTTGGGCGAGGGCTTCCAATTCGAACTCGGTCTGCGACCCTGAACCGTTAACGGTTCTAGTACTATCAATTCGTCGAGAATTTTGAATGCCGCGAGCCTTCGGCGGCATCTAAGGTACCATGTTGCCTTAGGCCACCGTTCATCGAACGAAATGCAAGCAAATTAGGCAAGAAGAGGACCACCTATTTGGCCTGCGACGAAGAAGTTACCGACCTGCTAGCCGCGAAAGAAACAATCCGACTCCTTGAAGCGCAAATCAAAAGCCTCACGCGCGGAGAGAAATTACGCCGGCGCGAAGTGGTCGTCTTTGAACGCAAACTTCGCGAAATCGCCGTCGATCTCGAATTCGCCCTCGAACTGGAACGCCGCCGATCCGCCGAACTCGAACAGGCCTACTACGACATGGTGCTCCGTCTCACCCGGGCGTCGATCTATAAAGACAACGAAACCGGCGCCCACATCCAGCGCGTCAGCCACTACGCCCGTATCATCGCCCGCCAGATCGGCTGGTCCAAAGCCGACCAGGAACTGATTTTTCGGGCCGCTCCCATGCATGACGTCGGCAAAATCGCCATCCCCGACGCTCTGATCCGCAAACGCGGCTCCCTCGGCTGCGAAGATCGCAAAATCATGGAAAGCCACACCCTCCGCGGTTCTCAAATCCTCGAAGGGTCCAGCTCCCGGCTCCTCGAAATGGCCCGCGATATCGCGGTCACCCACCACGAACATTGGGACGGTACCGGCTACCCCAGCCGCCTCCAAGGCAACGAAATCCCCATCGTCGGCCGCATCGTCATGCTCTGCGACAACTACGACGCCCTCCGCAGCCAGCGCAGCTACAAGAAGAGTTTCCCTCACGAAAAGGCGTGCCGCATCATCCTCGAAGGCGACGCCCGCACCCGCCCCGAGCACTTCGATCCCCAACTCCTCGAAGTCTTCCGCATCGTCCATCCGGAATTCAAGGAAGTCTTCGAACGCTTCGAACTCGAAGAGCCGACTATACTATAACCCGCTGCTCCCCCACCCGCCGGGTGATCCGCTCTCGATCCAATAGCTCTAATAGAGGAATCGCATATTTCCGCGATACCCCCGTCCACTCCTTGAAATCGCCCACTCCAAAAGCTTGCCCCTTCCGCGCCGCCAACATTCCCTTCAGCGCCTCTAACGCCTCCACGTGATAAACCAACTCCTCGCTCACCTTCACCAGCCGCCGCTCCTTCAACAACATCTGCAGTAACAACTTGGCCCGCCCCCCCTCCACCCCGCACTTCGCCAACACCTCGCTCAGTCCCGGGGTCGCCAACCCGCCCTGCCGAAACGCCTCCTCCATCTTCGCCCTCGCCGCGCTTTCGTCCTCCTGCAACTCCACCCGATGCGCCGTCAGCCTCACCAAATCCTGCTGCACCGTCACCTTCCCCGTCATTCCCAACAAAGGATCAAAAACATGCGCCGGAGCCTTCGGCAAAACCTTCCCCCGTAACTCCTCCTTCGCCATCCCTCCCAGCAACGGGTGCGCCCGGTGAAACGCTACCAAAGTCTTTTCCACGACTGCCAATTTCGCCGCCGCCCACGCCTGCCCCACCACGTGGCTCCCCAGCGCCAACAGCCCCTTCTCCAGTTCCGGTGCCACCCCGAGCCGCCGCCGCAATTCGTGCCGATCCATCCCCGCCGCCGACTCTGCCACCAAGACCTGAGCCGCCGCCCCCGGCGTCGCGCCCTCCAACCGCTCCAACCGTTCCAGGTTCGCTCGCCGAGGCGGATCAATCTCCGCCACCGTAGCCCCGCCAATCGTGACCACCGGTGAAAATTGCCGCACAATGCACCGGTCCCCCGGCAACACCAGCAGCGGGTCCCGCAAACGAAAACGCACCCATCCGCTCTCGTCTCCCAACAACCGCATATCCGCCACCGTCTCCGCCGTGCCCACATGCAGATGTACCTGGCTCCGCGTCTTCAACGCCTTCGCCCCCGCCAGCAAGACAAATCGCGCGTCGAACACTTTCACCGGTTCGAACCAGCCCGGCTCGCTGAGCACCATCCCCCGCGCAATCTCTCCCGATTCGATGCCGGCTAGATTAACCGCCGTTCGCTGCCCGGCCGTCGCCTTTCCCGCAGCCTTTCCATGCACCTGTAACCCCCGCACCCGCAACCGCCTCCCCGTCGGGTATAGCTCCACCTCGCCTTCCACCGCTATCGTCCCCGCCGTCAACGTTCCGGTCACGACGGTCCCGAAGCCTTTCATTGCAAACGCCCGGTCAATCGGCAAGCGAAACGCCCGTCCCGTCTCCCGCGGCCGTAGCCGCTTCGCGATCTTTCGAATCTCCGCCTGCAACATATCCATCCCCAATCCCGTCTTAGAGCTAACCGGAACGATCGGGGCCCCCTCCAGGAAGGATCCAGCCACAAACTCTTCCACCTCGAGTTGTACAAGCTCCAACCACTCCGCCTCCACCAAATCCGCTTTCGTCAAAACGACAATGCCCAACTCCACGCCCAATAGCCTGCAAATGTCGAAATGTTCCCGCGTTTGCGGTTTAATTGCCTCGTCCGCCGCGACGATCAGCAAAACAATATCGATTCCCGTCGCCCCGGCTAACATGGTGCGCACGAACCGTTCGTGCCCGGGGACGTCCACAAAACCTACCCGTAACCCATCGCCCAGATCCAAATGCGCAAACCCCAGTTCGATGGAAATCCCCCGCCGCTTCTCCTCTTCCAGCCGATCTGTATCGATGCCGGTCAAGCACCGCACGAGCGACGTTTTGCCATGGTCGATATGTCCGGCGGTTCCAACGATAATTGATGTCATGCGCGTCTTACTTTTCATCGTCGCAGGTTGCGCCCTGGCGCAGGAGCCCGAACAGCCGCTTTTTAAGGCCGGCGTCGCCAACGTCCGCGTCGATACCCAGGTCCAGCAGAAAGACCGCGTGATCGACAACCTGACCCGCGAGGACTTCCGCGTCTTCGACAACGGCGAGCCTCGCCCCATCACCGCCTTGGACCACGAGCGCGAGCCCCTCACGCTCCTCCTGCTGCTGGACCTCAGCGGCAGCATGAACAAATACCTGGAGCAGTTGACCTCCGCCAGCCGGGCTGCCCTCGCCCAACTCCGCCCCGGGGACTCCGTCGGGGTAATGGTCTTCAGCCGGGAATCCAAAGAGACGCTGGCATTCACGACCGACCGGGACGCCGCCGTCGAAGGTCTCCGCACGGCCATCCGCGAGCGCAACCTCGGCAGCGGGACACTCATCAATCCCGCCCTGATCGCCGCGGCGCAATTGTTTCAGACGACCGCTTCTCCCCAGGGCCGGCGGGCCATTGTCATCGTGACGGATAACTTGGGACTGAACTTCCAATCCCCCGACGAAGCGGCGCTGCGGGAACTCCACACCGCCAACACGGTTTTGAACGCGATTGTAGTCGGCAAGAGCCGTCGCCCGGACGGAACGAAGAGCCAGTACGCCAACCCCGACTTTAGTCCCTCGGATGTATTCAAGATGGCCGACGAAACCGGAGGCGACGCCCTGACGGCGGACCGCGTCGACCAAGCGTTCCCGCAGATTGTGGAAAGAATCCGCACCCGGTATAGCTTGACGTACCAGGCACCGGAGGGAAAACCGGGAGAGTTCCGCGAGATCCGTGTCGAGTTAACGCCCGCAGCCCAAACACGATATCCGGGGGCGCGACTCCGCTCCCGTCGAGGCTATTTCCTGAAGTAAGTTGGTGCAACCAAGCGCCCCGCCCTTGACCGGCCAACCGGTCGACCAAAGAGCGTACTCATCTGCCTAGTTAATCGCTAATGTTTGTGATGCTGTAGCGCTTCTCGAATTTTCTTTACGTGTGTGCCGTGCACGCGAATCGCCTCGTGCAGCTGCTGGCCAGTAACGTTCAGCTCGTGGGACCAGTAGAGAATATCGGAGGCCATCTTAGGGTTGATCTCGTTTGGATCATGAGGGCCCTTTTGTGCCGGGAGTTCCCGCCCTTCTGGAAGTGGTTTTGAGTCTGCCATGTTGTTCCTCTCCGATCAAGATACTGCTATCAAACGAGATGCCAACACGGGAAGTAGTGTGACCAGAAATCTATGCATGAGTACGCACACGCACGATTGAGTCAGCGTCTCTCCCGGGGGTCGATCCCCCACTGCAAATGCGCTAAGCTGAAATTCCATGGCGAGATCGATTGAACTCGTGTTGCAGGATGGCAAAAGCTTGGTTAAGGCCCTGCGCCCCACCAAAGCGAAGGGGGATGAAATGGGACAGGAGATAAAAAAGCGCTCTCCCAAGACCCCTGAGCAAAGCGCCCTCTTAAACACCGCGCTCGAACTAGTGGACGCTCTGCCGTCCCCACTCCAGGAATCGATAGCCGAGACGATTTTCGCCGGTCTACGCGAGAAAGCTGACCCCTCCTCCCGCCGTTTCCAGGAACTCGTCGAAGCCAAGTACACCCGGGGGCTCACCCCGGCGGAGTCGTCCGAAATCAATCGGCTTGAAGCCGGGTTTCACGAAGCTGACGAGGCGTTCTACGCTCCAATCCTGGAGCGCGTCAAGGCGCAGAGATCCCCCGTCAAACGGCGAGCGGCCTCGTAACGGGAATGAGTTCTCCCCGCCCCCACTTCGTTCGCCGCCCCAGGGCGCCAACGACGAAGCGGCTCGACCATCGGGTCTTCCGCGAACCTGTCCGTGAGGATTTTCGCAAGACCTGCGCCTACTGCCTTCTGGAAGAAACATGGGCCGCGGGACCCGAGAATTTCGAGTTAGACCACTTTCGCCCCAAGTCTCTATTTCCCCAGTTACTGATGAGTTACTACAACTTATACTGGGCCTGCCATGTCTGCAACGGAATGAAAAGGGACCGCTGGCCTGCTCGGCAACTCCTGGAGCAAGGCATCGGCTACGTGGATCTCTGCGCTTTCCCCTTCGACGAACACTTTGTCGTCCAGAAGAATGGAAAGTGGCGAGGGAAGACCCTCCCGGCTAAGTACACGATCGACGCCCTACGCCTCAATAGGCCCCATCTCGTTGCACTGCGCGTGCTTCTGCGCGAACTTGTCTTGGAATAAAACCGATCCGCCGGCGTCGCTCAGTGGCCGGGTCCGGAGAGCCGGTCGATCTCGCCGGCCGCATCTCGAATCAAATGCTCGCTGACCTCCTGCGGAACGAGTCCTTCGATCACCCCGCGCTGCAGCGCAGACCGTTCCGCCGCCAGCATGCGGAGTCGGGCCAGCCGAATCTCCTCCTCGGCCAGCCGAGGGTTGGCAGCCTGAAGCTGCATAACGTCCGCATCCAGATCGTGGGAGCGCCGCTCCATTTCCGTCGAGAGCGTCTCGATGGTCGCCGGCGACACCGCCTTCATCCGGCCGAGGTGTTCTAACTCCAACTTGGCCGCACTTAAAGCGAGCTGTCTGGCTTTCTTCAGGGCATACGCGGTGTCCTCGGGCTCGATGACGCCCAGCCAGTTCAGCAGCGGCTTCATCGTCAAGCCCTGAACGACGATCGAGAACGCGACGACTCCAAAGCAGAGCGTCAACAACGTGGCCCGGTGCGGGAAGTCAAGCGGCAGACTCAGGGCCAACGCGATCGACACGCTGCCGTGCAGGCCGCCCCAGATCATCACCGGGTTCCAACGGGAGGGAATGGGTTCTCCGAGCCTCCCGCTCAGGGGCGAAAGCATATAGACGACGATAATCCGCCCGAGTAAAACCGCACCAATCGCCCATAGGATCGTCCACCAGGACGCGAGGATCTGGGCTACGTGTACTTCGACGCCGATCAGCAGAAACACGAGCGAGTTTACGAGAAACGCCAGGTATTCCCAGAAGGCCCAGACGGCGACGCGGGTTCGCGGACTCATCCCGGTCTGGGAACCGTAGTTGCCGACGATGAGCCCGGCGATCACCGTCGCGATGACCCCCGAGACGTGGAGATGTTCCGCAAGCAGATACGACCCGTAGGCGACGATCGTCGTGAGCGTAATCTCCACGAACGGTTCGTCGATCAGCTCAGTCACCTTGCTCGCTGCGGAACCGACGGCGAGACCAAGTAGAGCCCCGCCGATCGCTACGGCCAGGAACTGTCCGAGACCTTGCATAGGATCAAAGCGCTTGGTGAGAATACCGGCCAAGATCAATTGGAACGCCACTGCGGCGGTGCCATCGTTGAAGAGACTTTCGCCTTCCACGATAACGGCGAGCCGCTTGGAGACGCCCAGGTCCCGAAAAAGGGCGATCACGGCGATCGGATCGGTGGCGCTAATCAATGCGCCGAAGAGCAGGGCCGTGAGAAGCGGCAGACCCAGGAAGTGAAACACGGCAAAGCCCGTAATCACAGTTGCCGCACCTACGCCCACCACGGCGAGCAGAAGGATCGACCAGAAATTCTCTCGCAGGTG
>JBKJLJ010000744.1:0-9536 GCA_046597015.1 Bryobacteraceae bacterium | reverse complement strand
GTCGATTCGGACTGCGCCACCGTAGCCCAAGTCTTCTGACTCGCCGGCAGAGATCGACGCTCTCGCGCCCTCCGGCCGACGCCGAAGGATATGACCGTATTTGGTCAATCAGACGCTCGATAGTCACAATTTTAGTACGGCAGAAGGGCCGAATCGGCTCTCTTTGCCGCGTAAAATGCCCGTCCACCCACGTACTTGCAGCAAAGTCTCGTACGTTCTAGGGCTTTATCGGAGCACTCCTACGGTGGACCACCAATTGCTTCACAGAAAGAGTATTTCTCATTTGCCCGCGCAGCGCTTCGTACGCCAGTCGTTCCGGAGCTCCTCGCTATTTGCCGGCGACAGCTAAACATCGTCAAAAAACATTTGGCGTCGCAAAACCGTACCCATTAAATCGGGGTCGATCGATCGACTCCTTCAGAGGAAAAACATGCAACTCAGTAAGCGAGCGATCGCGAACGTTTTCTATACAACCGTCCTAGGACTGTGCTCGATGAACCTCGATGCCGCGTCCATCACCGGAACCGTCAACTTTGGTGCCCAAGTCGGTGTCTCCGCCACCACCGTCGACTTCTTTTCGAATACCGCCACTGGCTGCGGAACCGCGGGCGTAGGCACCCCAGGCTGTTTCTCCATCAGCGGCAAAGACTTAAGCTTTGCACCTTTTAGTTTCGGATCCTCGGCGAATTACTCGATCAAAGATCTTACCGGTGGCCCCGTCACCGGAACTCTCGCGATCCCGCTCGCCGCGTTCATTCAATTCACGGACACCGTCAATTCCGCGAACACCATCACCTTCGATTTGACCAAGATTCTTCCCGGCGGCGGGGCCGTCTGCAATCCCGCCCTCCTGAGCACTGCCAATTACTCCTGCACGCCCGCTGGATCCCCCTTCCTTCTGCAAAATTCGTCGGATGGTCTGAACGCGGCAATCTTCTTTAATGTGGAAGTATTGGCTTATCAAGGCAGCAGCGCCTCTGGTACCAGCTCCTACTCTGGCGGTTTCAGTACCCAGACCGTCCAAAAGAACATTGCGCAAATCTTCACCACCCTTGGAACCCCCGGGGGAACTGTCAATGCGTCCTACTCGGCGACTTTTGTCGGTACTCCCAACACCGGAGTTCCGGAGCCTGGTACTCTGGGCACCCTGGGCCTCGGGATAGCGGCGCTTGCCTTCGGCGCCTTCCGCAGAAAATCAGGGTCGGAAATCTAAAACCCTGCTCTCGGAGCTGACCTTGGCTCCGAGAGATTCTTTTCCCCCAAATAATTACGATGCTCGAAGCGAAATGGCACTCCGCCTTGACCGAGTGGCGGAAACTACTGGGTTCCGATTTCGTAATCCTCGACCCCGCGGCACTGGCTGCCGTAGCGACCACCACCTTCCTCACGGAACAAAAGGTGCCGGCTATCCTCCGCCCGTCCTCCCGCGAAGAGGTGCAAGAGTGCCTTCGCATCGCCACCCGTTTCCAGGTCCCCGTCTACCCCCGAAGCTCCGGCAAAAACTGGGGCTATGGCTCCGGGGTTCCTCCCCAAACCCAATGCGCGATCCTGGACCTGTCCCGGATGAATCGCATCCTTGACTGCAACGAAAAGCTCGCCTACGTTACCGTTGAGCCCGGTGTCACCCAGCAGCAGCTGTACGATTTCCTTACCGCCCAAAAATCGAACCTTTGGATGGACGCGACCGGCTCGTCACCCCACACCAGCCTCATCGGAAACACCATGGAACGCGGCTTCGGCCACACTCCTCACGGGGACCATTTCGCTCAATCCTGCGGCCTGGAAGTCGTTCTTCCCACGGGGGATGTAGTCGAAACCGGTTACACCCGCTTTCCCAATTCCGTTACCGGATCCCTCTATCGCTGGGGCGTTGGCCCCTTTCTCGATGGCCTCTTCTCCCAATCCAACTTCGGCGTCGTCACCCGTATGACCATCTGGCTGATGCCCGCCCCCGCCCACTTTGAAGCCTTCCTTTTCCGCTGCGACCACCCCGCCCAACTCGGCCCCGTCGTCGAAGTCCTCGGCCGCCTTCGCCTCGCCGGAACCATCCAGTGTGCCGTCCATGTCGGCAATGACTACAAGGTCCTCTCGAGCATCCAACAGTACCCCTGGGACAGCACCCAAGGCAAAACCCCTCTCCTGCCGGTCCAAATGGATGCGATCCGCACCCGTCTCCACTTCGGAGTCTGGAATGGTTCCGGCGGACTCTATGGAACCAGATCCCAGGTCGCCGCCGCCCGCCGCGAAATCCGCCGCGCCCTCGCCGGAAAGGTCACCCAACTTCGGTTTCTCGACGACCGCATGCTCGCTCTCTCCCTCAGGTTCGCGAAGCCAATCAAGCTGCTATCCGGCTGGGACCTCTCAAAAACCGTGGC
Source organism: Bryobacteraceae bacterium (assembly GCA_046597015.1). Classification (GTDB taxonomy): domain Bacteria; phylum Acidobacteriota; class Terriglobia; order Bryobacterales; family Bryobacteraceae. The sequence continues at coordinate 7,161 of JBKJLJ010000744.1, read as the reverse complement.
CCTCTTGCAACCCCTCTACGGGCTCTTGAAAGGCATCCCAACCGATCGCCCCTTGCAAAGTGCCTATTGGCGGAAGCCCTCTCCTATCCCAGCCCAAATGGATCCCGATCGGGATCGCTGCGGCCTCCTCTGGCTCGCGCCGATCGTTCCCGCCGACGGCGACGACCTCGCTAAGATCAACGCGGTCACATACAAAACTCTCCTCGCGGCTGGCTTCGAGCCCATGATCTCCCTGACGATGATTACCGGCCGCGCCATCGCCTGCATCATCGCCATCTCCTTCGACCGCGACATACCCGGCGAGGATCAGCGCGCCATGGCTTGCTATCGAACCTTGGCCTCCCAGGTCTCCGCGCTCGGCTACTTCTCCTACCGTTTGGGGATTCAATCCATGGAGGAGATGGACGGCTCCGCCAGCTACGTCAGCCTTTTGCAGAGTTTGAAATCTGCCGTCGATCCCGCGGGCATCTTGGCACCAGGGCGCTACGAAGGCGAGCAGAATCCAAAATCGCGTGCCTCCACCGTCGGCTAGCCGGCCCTTTACGACCGTCCCCCCGGCACTACCAAGACATCTTTGATCCCTGTTAACCCCAACAGCCCCCGAATCGACGTCTCCGCATTCCGCTCCGCCTGCCCCAAAATCCCCATCTCTCGCGCGGCCTTCTCAATCGCCTCCACGCCCGCCTGTCGAGCCCGCTGTTCCAGGTCCAGTCCATAAGGAACCCACGGCGTCCACCAAGTCTTCGTCCTGTCCCATACTTTGGTCTCCGCCTCGTCCACCGTCACGTTAAAGACCTTGGCCGCAGGCAGCCTCACCACCACCGTCCCATCCGCCCTCACCGTTACATCCTCCTGCCGCAATCCCGCCAAGTCGACCCCCGCCTCCACCCGCGCCTGGACAATCAGCAGAATCGCTTCGCTCCCCACGGGCTGTTTCTGCTCGGTGATCCCAATTACTTTTTGGATCGTGTATCGCACGGTCGTCAACTGGTTCAACTGCTGCACCTGCAGCAGTATCGACGGGGGATCGACCCGTGGCCGCCCCCCTTGACGGGCCATCCAAATCAGTGTCACGACCACCAGCACCGCCCCAGCGATCAGCCCCACCGGCGCACGTCTCGAAGCCTTTACGCTCACAGTTTCTGCTCCTGCCGCTTCTCCAAAGCTTAACTCTACTCCATCACTCCGCTGATCCTCGACAACCAACTTCTAAAACGCCAACTTCAATGCGAACTGCACCACCCGCGGATTCCCCGTCGTATTGCGGATTACCCCATAACTGGCCGCCGTAATGCTGCCCCCCGGGTTCGCAAAATTAGCGATATTCAGCACATTGAAAAACTCGCTGCGCCACTCCAAGTTCACCCGTTCGGTCAACGTGAACTTCTTGTTGATCGACAAATCCGCGTTCCGCTGAATCGGGCCGCGCAGAATGTTCCGCCCCGTATCGCCGAAGAAGTTGCCCGCCCGCACAAACGCCGCTGTGTTGAAATATTGATTCAACCGATCCTGGGTCCTTCCCGAACCCTGCGCCGAAGCGATCGTCGCCCCCGGCGCCCAACTCGCGCGGCTGCTGGCCGTGCCGTAAAGCGCAGCACCGCTCGTGTCCAGAATGCTAATCGGCGTCCCGCTCTGCAGAATCGCCACCCCCGCCACCTGCCAATCGCCAAAAATCCGCTTGTTCAGGCGCCCATATGGCAGGTTGTAGCTGAAGTTCACGATCAGGCGATGGGTCCGATCGAAATCAGACAGGCCGCGGTTCAGCGACAGTCGCGTCTGGTCGCCATCGAGTTGCGTGAACGTGGCACCGGTGCCGGAGCCGGAGTTGTTATCGAGCGATTTCGCCCAGGTGTAAGAAGCCAGCAGCCGCAGGCCCTTCGAGAAGCGCCGCGTCACACTGGTTTGCAACGAGTTGTAGCTCGAATCGGTGGAAGTTTCGAGCCAAACCAGGCCCGTCGGGGAAAAACCGACGTACGGCACCCGCAGCGACGCATTCGCCGCCGTGTTCGTCGTCTGACCGCCAATCGGGTTGGTCGCCGAAGCCAAAATCGGCTGATTGATCAGCCGTTGGCTCGCCAAGCGCGAACCCTTGGTTCCTTGGTAACCAGCTTCCACCATCGTCGACGGCGTCACTTGATACTGCGCATTCAGTCCCCATTGCTGCAGATACGGGGTCTTCAGGGTCGGATCTACGGCGTTCAGCCCAATGGCCGGGCGATCGGTCGTGTACGGAGGGGCGAAGAGTTGGGGGACTACCGGGAATTCACCCCGCGCGGGGAGCGTCGGGAAAGGATTCTGCAGCGAGTACGAAACGTTGGCGGCACCCTGCAGATCGGTCCGGACATAGCCCGGCAGAGAGAGCGCTTCCAGCAGACCCAACTGGTTCGAGAGCCGATCGTAGTAGATGCCGTACCCGCCGCGCAGCGCGATTTTTTCGGTGAGCTTGTACGCGAAGCCAAAACGCGGGGCGAAGTTCCGATTGGGCTCGCCGTCGAGCAGCGTGTTGGCCACCTTCGGGATGCCCGGAATAGGCTTTTGCGTTGCACTGGTCTGCACGAACCCGGCGCTCGTGAAGCCGCCCGCCGGCGGCGCTTGATACAGGCGTGTATCGAAACTGCCATTGCGCCCCTGCTTGTCGACCGCGTAACCCAGATAGTCCCAACGAATCCCGATGTTCAACGAGAGACGGGAGGTGATTTTCCAGTCATCCTGCACGTAAAGCGCAAGGTCCGTGATGCGGTCCATCCGGTCGGTGACGCCGCTGGCGACACTGGAAGTGTTGATATTGCTAAAGCCAGTACCGTTGCCGCCCTGCGTCGTCGGTGTCCCCGGCAGACCGGTCAGAAAGTCCCCAAAGCTCTGGATGGTCATCGAGCCGCGGAATCGATTGTTGGAATAGTAATCATCCACGTAGCGGCGCATCTCGACGCCGGTCCGGATCTGGTGCTTGCCCCGAATCCAGGACAGCGTGTCGACGAAATGGTAGGTGTCCTGCGCTACGCCCTGGTCCGCGTTGACGCTGTAGCCGAGGCTGAATACGCCGGTTACCGTAATCTGCGGAATATCCGGAAAGTCCTTCGCGTTGAAGCGCTGCATGCCGATCGCGCTGAGCGGAATTTTGTTCTCTTGTAGCACCACGCCCAACAGCCGGCTGAAACCCATACGCGCTTCGTTCACTAGGTTCGGCGTGAGGATGTGGGTATCCGTCAAGCTCAGGATCCGGCTTTTGAAATCCTGGGTGGTTCCGAAGCCCGGCACCGTCGCGGCGGGCAGCGGCTGGAAGGCCGGCTGGCCTGAGATGATCGACTTAAACAGCAACCGGTTGTTGCTCGTCAGTTGATGGTCGGCGTTGGTGATGTACTGGTTCTCTTCATAGCGAGCCGGAATCGAGACGGCGTAGTTGACTCCCACCACTGCCTGTTGGGGCGACGGGATGACGAACTGGCCGTTGTCGAGCTTCAGGTTCAGCAGCGCCAGCGAGACGGGATTGATGTTCGATCCGTCCGCCGCGATCGTCGGGCCGCCGCGGGTGCCACGCAAACCCGTGAAAGCCCGGCCCAGCGACAAGCGAGAACGATCCAGCGGAATCAACGGCAAATTCAGCGAACTAGACCCGGAAAGTCCGTTCCGCTGCTGGGTACCCTGATAGGAAAAGAAGAAGAATGTCTTATTCTTGATCACCGGGCCGCCCAGGTTTCCGCCGAACTGGTTCTGCTTCAGTACCGGCCGGGCCTGGCCGGTGGAGTTGAAGAAAAAGCTATTCGCGTTAAAGGCTTCGTTCCGCAAAAAGTGAAACAGGGTGCCGTGGAACTGAGGGGTACCCGATCGCGTCACCAGGACCACGGCCGCCCCGCCGCTGCGACCGGACTGCGCGTCGTAAAGGCCGGTCTGCACCTTAAACTCCTGAATGGCTTCCGGCGAAGGGGCCACCAGGCCGTTCGAGGCGAACGCGTTCTCGTTCGACGTGTTGCTATGGATGTTCACCGAGTCGACCCCGTCGATGTATACCGAATTCGATCCGAGCCGGGCGCCCCCGGACGAGATGTTCTGCGTGCCCCGGCCCAGAGCGCCGGCGTCGTTCAGCGGACCGGAGGTGCCCGGCGACAGCGCGAGCAGTTGCGTGAAGTTACGAGAAGAAAGCGGAAGCTCCTTCATCGCGTTCCCATCGACGACTCGCCCCAGCGCCGCCGATTCGGTTTGCAGCAGCGGCGCGGCCGCGGAAACTTCAATCTTCTCCGTCACCCCGGCCGGGTTGAGCACGAGATTAACCGCGATACGCTCGGTAACAGCCAGCACGGCAGTGGCGACGCTGGTGGAAAAGCCCGCCAATGACGCTTCAATCCGGTACTCGCCCGGCGCGAGGAACGGAAAGGAGTATTGGCCCGAGGACGACGAAACGGCCTGCCGCCGCTCGTTCGTGTTGGTGCTAATCGCCACGACCTGCGCACTCGCCACGGCGGCACCGCTTTGGTCGGAAATGGAACCGCTAATGGTGCCGCTCGTCTGGCCGAACAACGAGGCGGCAGCAGCCAGGAAAAGAAAGAAACGGGACATACGGAAAGAACCCTCTTACGGTTCATAGTACGCCGAAACTCGTTGAATTTAAAAGCGTAGCCGCACTCCGCCGAAAATGCCGCGCGGCGCGCCAGGAGCATAGAACGTCGCCTGCCGCACCGGAAAGACGCCCCCCACCGCCGGAAACGGCCGGGCTATGAAGTTGCCTTCCGCCGTAAAGCCAGTGGGGCCAAGCTGCGCCCCGGAGTAGTATTGACGGTCAAACACGTTGTTGACCTGAGCGAAAAGCTCCACCCGCCGGTGGAGGTCGTAGCGGCCGCCCAAGTTGGCCACTGCGTATCCGGCGCTGGAGCCGGGACCGATGAACAGCCGCCCATCCGGCTGGTGACGGCCGTTCTCGTTCCCCCGCGCAATCGCGCCCGAGATGCCCACCACCCCGAAGTTAACAACGAACTTTGACGTCACCTGCCAGTCGGCGTAGGCCTTCGTCATGTGGTGCGGAACCAGCGGGATCCGCTGGCCGGGAACGATCCCGATGCGCCCCTCCCGGTTCGAGCTGTTAGCATGCCCGTTCACGACCTCGGGGCTACGGAACGTCGCGTCCAGAAAGGTATAGTTCGTGCCGAACGTGACCCGCCGAACCCGGGCACTCCCCCCGGCCTCGAAGCCCTGCCGCAGCGTATGGCCGAAGTTGCGGAAGTAGCCGAAGCCGGTTTGCGGCGAGGCGACGAACAGCAGGTCGTTGCGGTTATCGGCGCGGAACCAGCCCAGGTTCCAACGCAGCTTTCCTTCCCCCGTGCTGCGGACGCCGGCTTCGACCGTCCGGGTCACCACCTGCCGCAGCGGCGGATCGCCGGCTAGAGCGTTTGGAAGTCGACAGGGCGAGGCCGGGTCGGCGCAGCCCAGTTCGATAGCCGTCGGTGCGCGGCTGCCTTCGCTATAACTGGCGTAGAGGCCACGGTAGGTCAAGCCGACGCTGGGGTTAAACCGGCTAAACACGTGAGAACCAGTCAGCGACCCGGTGCCGGCCTGGGGCTGAATACGATCCAAATTGTCGATGGTCGTGCGATTGAATCGGCCCGAAGCGGTCAGGTTGACGGAGCGGCCGAGCCGGATCGTATCGATGGCAAATACACTTGCGGTATGGATGCGGCTGGCCAGATTAACGCGGTTGTCGAAGGGTTCGCCATCAACATCACCACCGGTGACGCCATCGGCGAACGCACCCAGCGGCGTCACACTCCGGTCCGGGTTCAGGTAGCCAAGTTCGGTGGACTGGTTAAAATTGACGCTGTTTCCGTCATAGGCCATCCCGGCGGTCACCTGATGGCGCTCGCTCGACCACGAAAGCTGGCCGGACAGGCCGTAGTTGCGTTGTTGCGAGATCGACCGGTTCAGCAAGCCGTTGCACTTCTCCGCGGGTTCGTCACGGCGCAGGACGTTGGCAATGCACCGCCACTTCGGAAACGGCGTATTGGCGGCGTTTTCGCCTGCAGTCGGGAAACCCGTAAAGCCAGCCGCAGCCAACGCCGTCCGCTCCGCCGCGTTCGGTTGATAGACGGCTTGGTCGAAAGAATCCTCGTTGCTATCGCCGTTCAACGTCCCGGTGCGAATGTAACGGAAGTAGCTGTTGGCGGACAGAGTAAGCCGCGGGGCGATCGCATGCTGCACACTGAAATTGACGAACGGCGACCGATGCGCGGTCACGTCCGGCTTGGTGTAAACGCTCGCGTAATCCCGGAGGAGGAACCGTTGCTCCTGCAGACCGTTGCCGAGCAGCGCGTTGTTGGCATAAGCCATGCCGAGGCCCACCGACGTCTTCTGCCCCTGCCAGCCAAATTTAGTGAAGAGCTGCCGGACGTTCGATGGCGACGTCTCCCGCCAGCCATCTTCAAAAAACAGGTTCCCCGCGCTATACCAATGAAAGCCGCGCAGCCCGGACCCGCCGTGCTCGAACTCGGCAATTTTTCGCCCAAAGCTGCCGCCGTTCAGGGTCAGCGCAGAGCCGGGGTGGCTGCGGCCATCCTTCGACCGCAAGGACAACGCCCCGCCCAGCGTGTTCAACCCAAACACGGGGTTCGACCCGGGAACCAGCGCCATTTCAGCAATGGCGAGCCGCGGAATCAGGTCCCAACTGACGACGTCTCCGAAGGGTTGATTCAGCCGGACGCCGTCCAGGAAAATCGAGACGCCCTGCGGCGTACCCAGCAGCGGCGAAGCGGTATAACCTCGATAATTGAGATCGGGCTGCATAGGGTTGCCCTGAATCTCGTTCAGATACACGCCGCCCAGCCGACGGTTCGCAAAGTCGGAAAGGTCAAGAGCACCAGATGCAGTCAGATCGCGGTCGGTGGCCGTTTGAAGCGGCGCGGGCAGGGAATCACGCGAGCGGTCAAGCCCGGGGAGGGGCGTCGGGCTGACCACGTCGACAGAATACGACGAGGCGCCGACAGTCATGGTCACCGTCTTCGCGATCGGTCTAGCCAGGTCAAGCACCTGCACGTTGCTAGCGAAGCCCGGGTGCGCCAACGAAAGACGATAGCGCCCCACGAGAAGATCGAGCGTCGCCTTGCCCTGGGCATCGGTGCGGACCCGGGTGGAGACGCCGGAGGCGAGATTGTCGATATGACCGGAAACGGCCATCGG
>JBKJLJ010000740.1:0-4709 GCA_046597015.1 Bryobacteraceae bacterium | reverse complement strand
ATGTCAAGCGGGCACTATCAGCTAAAAAGAAGTGAGTCCTTCCACGCGCCCATTATGATGAGTGGGAAGACGGAAGCCATGAGGGAACGAGCATTTCTGCTTTTGCCCCAACTATTGCCGAAGGATTTCGTCTATACGCTTTCGGTGGCCTTTTCAGCACCTTCCCGACGCCTTCAGTGGGTTCCTCCTCGCATTTTCCTCACACTCTTCTCACTGCCGCGCGGTTGCGGCATCCTACACTGTTGGACAGGAGATGTCCCGAAGCAAGCTCATCGGCGCCTTGGCAATTGTGCTGTGCCTCCCTGTGTTCACGGTGGCATGGTTGGGATTTCGCTTGATCGAACAGGACAGCGCACTGGAGAGGCAGCGCGTGGCCGAAAGGCGCGAACTGGCGCTCAGCCAAGCCGTTCAAACGCTGTCAACGCTGCTCTCCAATCCCAAGCTTCTCTCTGTGAGCCCCGGTGAGGGTGCCCTACTGGCACTGCTGCCCGGAGCAACGCTTCCTTATCGTGGAACTGTTCCGGCGCAGCCCGAAGCACCAGCCGATTTCTTCCATGACAGTGAAGCTCTCGAATTTCAGCAGAACGACACCGCGGCCGCCGCCGCAATCTACCGCAAGAAGGCGCAAACAGAGGACCCGCGCCTTCGCGCGGGTGCCCTGTTCCGTTTGGGCCGCACCCAGAACAAGGCCAGACGAACAGAAGAGGCGCTGCAGACCTACGCCACGCTCGCCCGCATGGACACGGTATCCGTGGGGGGGTGGCCGGCTCCGGTTGCCGCGGTGTGGAGCCGCTGTGGACTTCTTGAGTCCGCCGATCGAGCGAGGGAACTGCGGGAGGAAGCCCTCAGGCTGCGTGAGATCCTGCTTTCTGGACGCTACCCCATGACTCGGGCCGCGTACGCCGCCTTTGCCGACGACACCGCCCGATGGAGTGGCCGGCCGCGCCCTACGGATTTTGAGCGACTCACGGACGCAGTCCTGTTGGTCGAAGCCGGGGTGCAAGGCGGAACCCGGCCAGCCTCAGGCCAGGCGCTCCTCCCCATTGAGACCTTGCCTGTCACGGTGGTGTGGGTCCAAACGGGCGGCGAACTCGCGGTATTCGCAGCAACACCGGCATTTGTGGAAAGAGAGTGGCTTTCGAAAGCGGGGCCGGGTGTCTGGCTGCGCGACGAGGCCGGTAAACCTGTTGGCACGCCGAGTCCCGGGCAGACCGCCGCCCGCCACTCGGTCGAGTCGCATCTCCCGTGGACTGTGCTGGCGGCGGCTTCTGAGCCCAGCCAGGACTTCGGCGCCCGGCGCAATCTTCTGCTTGTACTGCTGGCCGCCGTGGGAGTGATCACCTTGGCCAGCGCCTACCTCGTAGTCCGGGCGCTACGACGGGAGTTCGCCCTCGCCAGAATGCAGGAAGACTTTGTCGCCACGGTTTCGCACGAATTTCGAACGCCCCTGACTACCCTCCGCCAGCTCACCGAGTCGCTCGAGGACGGTCGCGTGGCGAACGAGGAGAAACGGTTGTCCTGCTATCGCTCGCTCAGTCGTGCGACCCAGCGGCTACACCGGTTGGTTGAGGACGTACTCGATTTCAGCCGTATGCAGGCAGGAGAGCTAGTATACCGGCGAACGCTCATCCCGGTTCGGGAGTTTACCGGGCAGGTTGCCGAAGAGTTCCAGCATGAGGTCCACGAGCGGGGCTTCCAGGTCAACGCAGCCTACGGCGCCGACGTCTGCGTGCTCGCGGATCGGGAGGCGTTGAGCCGCGCGCTGTGGAATCTGCTGGATAATGCAGTGAAGTACTCCGGCGAGGCCCGATTCGTGGAACTGGAGACGCAGTGCCGCGACGGCCTGGTGGAATGGACGGTGCGGGACCACGGCATCGGCATCCCGGCACCCGAACGCAGGCTAGTGTTTCAGAAGTTCTTCCGTGGCGAAACCGCCCGTCGGGCGGGAGTCCGCGGCACGGGTATAGGCTTGGCGATGGTGGAACAGATTGTCGCCGCCCACGGCGGCCGGGTGTCAGTGGCTAGCGAAGAGGGGGTGGGGAGCGTGTTCACGATCTCGATCCCCTGCGAGGGAGGACCATGCAGCGGATCCTGATTGTCGAAGACGAACCGGACATCGCCCAGGCGCTCGAAGACGACCTGCGTTTGGAAGGGTATGAAGTCGAGGTGGCACGCGACGGCCCGAGCGGCGCCGCCCGGGGCAAGGATCCCGGATTCGACTTGATCCTGTTGGACGTGATGCTCCCCGGCAAGGACGGCTTCGACGTCTGCCGGGAGATCCGCAAGGCGGGAGTGAGTACGCCGATCCTGTTTTTGACGGCGCGTTCCCACGAAACGGAGAAGGTGCTGGGGTTGGACCTCGGGGCGGACGACTACATTACAAAACCTTTTAGCCCGCGAGAATTGCGAGCGCGCATTCGCGCCCGGCTGCGCGACAGCAAGCCCCAGCGGGAAGAAGTGCTGCGGTTTGGTGATGTTGCAGTGAATGAGGCGCGAGCCGAGGTGCGGCGCGACGGCCAGTTAGTGGAAATCACGCCGCTCGAATTCAAGCTGCTCTTGACGTTTCTCCGCAACCGCGGCCACTTGCTGAGCCGGGATCAGTTGATCGATCTTGCCTGGGGTCGCGACACGTTTGTGACCGAACGTGCGGTGGATGCGCATATCGTCAACCTGCGGCGCAAGGTGGGTGCGGAGTCGATTGCGAGTGTTCGCGGAATGGGATATCGCTTCGATGGCTGATTTCTCACCAATTTCTCACCGTTCGCTCGTTCGGGCCTCGTATTCGAATTTTAGATTGGCAGTATGAAACAACTTCCACTGACTCTACTTTTGGCGACAGCTGTTACGCTGTTCGCGCAAGCCGATGTGACGTTTCAACGCGCTATGAGAAAGGAAACGTTGGAGGGTGACCTGAAGGGGGCGATCGTCCTTTATGCGAAGGCCGTCGCTGAAGCCAAGAACGATCGCGGCACAGCGGCGAAGGCGCTGATCCGGATGGCGGAGTGCCATGAGAAATTGGGGGGCGTGGAATCGCGGCAGCTTTACGAGCGTGTTGTGCGAGATTATGCCGACCAGCGAGAAGCCGCAACCCTGGCGCAGTCGCGGCTGGGGACAACATCGCCAATCAAGGGTGACCGGGCAGTTTGGACCGGACCCAAAGTGGATCTCTTCGGCCGTGTCTCTCCAGACGGCCGCTTCATCAGCTACACCGATTGGTCCGCCGGTGCAGCCATTTCCCTACATGACCTGCGCACCGGCAGTGATCGCCCCCTGACGAAGGCCGGATTCGGTCCTTCGGGCTACATTGGCGGAGGGCAATGTTCCTCGATCTCAAGAGACAGCAAGCATGTCGCCTACGAATGGTACAACGAGAAAAACGAGGTGGAGATTCGTGTCGTCCCGGTGGAGGGGAGTGGCATTCCGGAGTCCCGCCTAGTTTTCAAGAACCCGGACGTCGAAAGCGTGAACGTGTCGGACTGGTCTCCGGACGGCAAGTGGCTCGCGGTTCATCTGCGACGGAAGGATCTGTCCAGCCAGATCGCGTTGGTTTCGGTCGCCGATGGCAAGCTTCAAGTGCTGAAGACCGTGGACTGGCGCGGCCCTTGGAAGCTTTTCTTTTCGCCCGACGGCAGGTACATCGCTTACGACGTGCCTCCGAGCGAGGCCAGCGATCATCGCAGTATCTTCGTGATCGCTACGGACGGAAGCCGAGAGACGGCTGTTGTGGCGCATCCCAGCCTGAACCTTGTCATGGGCTGGTCACCTGGCGGGAAATCCCTCCTCTTCTCGAGCGACCGGACCGGCGCCATGGCGCTTTGGGCGTTGCCGGTGACGGATGGTAAGGCTTTGGGATCGCCCCGGCAGGTGAAGCCGGAGGGTCCCGGATGGTCCTTGGGGATAACCGATGCCGGCGCGCTGTTTGTGTTCAAGAGCGTAGGCAAACAGGACGTTCGTGTAGCGACTCTGGATGTGAGCGCAGGGAAGATTCTGGAGGGCGTCCCAAGTGCCGTGCCAAACTACATCGCATCGAGAGGGCGGCCCGATTGGTCGCGGGACGGCCGCTACCTCTCCTTCGCTTCCTGTGGAAACCTGGGCGGGGGCGGTTGCAAGCTCCTGATTCGCTCCATGGAAACCGGGCAGGTCCGCGAACTTCCGCACCGGCTTTCGTATTTTGTTACCGCCCGCTGGTCGCCCGATGGAAGTACGTTCGTGACCCAAGGGACCGACCGCAAGGGACGCAAAGGAATCTACACCATGGATTCGCGAACTGGCGAGACCGCTCTAGTGATGGAAGGGGTCTTCGCGGATCCGCAATGGTCACCTGACAGCAAGTCGATCATCTATACTGCCGGTGGTTCGAATCAGATCGTGCAGCGGGAGTTGGCCACAGGCAAGGAGCGAGTGCTATACCAGTCGCAGGACAAGATGGGCTCGGCCAGGCTGTCGCCCGACGGCCGCTATCACCTGGTGACGACCAGGGGATTGTCAGGCAAGGCCTCTGTGGCATTGCTTATACCTGTCGATGGAGGCGAACCCCGGGAGTTATTCCGCGCAAACCAACCGGAAGCGTTTCTGGGATTCGGCGGTGCCAGCTGGATGCCCGATGGCAGCGCCGCCCTGGTGATCAAAGTGTTGGCCGACCGCGTGAGCCGCGAACTGTGGCTGGTTCCGGTCGGGGGTGGCCAACCTCGCAAGTTGGATGTCGATTT
>JBKJLJ010000642.1:0-8493 GCA_046597015.1 Bryobacteraceae bacterium | reverse complement strand
GCGATGGCGAAGGTGACGGACGCGGTAAGCGGGCCGAACGGGATCTGCTTCTCGCCGGACTATAAGAGGCTTTACGTAGCGGATACGGGGGCGGGGGGACGGGATTTGAAGGTTTGGGATGTGAACGGGGGGACGCTGCAGAACGGGAAGCAGTTGGGGGTGTTGACGATTCCGGGGGGGAAGGTACCGGCGGCGGCGGACGGGATTCGGTGTGACGTGGACGGGAACATCTGGGCGGGGGCGCGGCCGGGGGTGCAGGTGCTGACGCCGCAGGGGGAGGTGATCGGGGCGATCTACCTACCGGAGAACTGTGCGAACGTGTGCTTTGGGGGACCGCGGCGGAACCGGCTGTTTATGACGGCTAGCCAGTCGCTGTATGCGGTGTATGTGAACACGACGGGGGCGCATATCTGCTAACGGCGGACGTAGCCGTGGAGGGCGGTGCGCTGGCCGCCGGCGCGGTGGGCTTCGTCAGAGAGGGGGTGGACGCCGGTGGAGTCGATCCAGCGGTTATAGAAGTTGAAGAGGGCACAGACGGTGATGGCGTAGTAGATCTGCTCGTCGGTCCAGCCGGCGGCGTGGAGGGGTACCATGTCGGCGGCGGTGATGGAATGGGAGGCGGAGTTGACCTGGTCGAGGAAGCGGAAGAGGGCTTTCTCGGCGGGGGTAAGGGCGGAGGTTTCGAAGTCGGCGAGGACGGCCTGGACGGCTTCTTCACTGCCAAGGAGGACCGCCGCGACCGCGGCGTGGGACTTGATTCAGAAGGGGCAATGGTTGCGGGAGGAGGTGAAGGCGGCGATGAGTTCGCGGAGGCCGGGGGAGAGGGGCGCCTCGCCGTGGAGGATCTCGTGGGTGAACTTGGCGAGGTGCTCGGTGGCCTGCGGCTTGAAGGCAAAGAGGTGCCAGATTTGGGGGTATTCGGCACCGCCTTTGGCCATGGCGGCGATGGCTTGGGCATAGGGGCCGGGTGCGGGATTGGCTTCGACGTCGGGTAAGAAGAGCGGTTCCATATCTCATTTTGGGCACACTTCGGGTGTGCGCTGTGGCCGTACGTTTGTTTTCGGGGTTAACTACTCCGCGGCTTAGGGCCCGTTAGGCGGCGTCTGGAAGCTTGACCCGGCCGAAGCGGACGAGCAAATCGTCAATGTCGTAATTGGGGGCCAAACGATGCATAAAGTCCTTATCTTCCAAGAAGTTAAGGACATAGGCCGGCGGCACAAAGTTAGGTTCCTTTTTGGCTTGGTCGGCTAAGGCGAGTAGTTCAGCGACGACTTCGGGCTGGGGTCCGGGGTCCTCTAGGTTATTGGTGTCGGCCGAGATATCAACGGGCTCCGGCGACTGCATAGGGAACAGCTTTCTTGATTGGGCGAGGAGCTTCATGAGCTTTTCATAAGCCATGAGATGCGCCTTTTTGTTGCGCTCGATGGTCCGGAAAAGCTCCTTTTGGGTGATCGACCGCTTGTGACCGTTGAGAAACTGGGTGTCCAAATCGATATCGGGATACTCACGGAGGACGATGTCGAGTTCTTCCTGTATGGCTCGGGTGTACAGCGACGTGTTTCGATCGAAGCTGAACATTTCCGAGACCATGCGGCGGACGTAGCCTTGTTCGACTTCCGAGTCCGGTTTGAATTTTCGGTAGTGGGCTTGGAGACCGCGGAGGTAGTCCTCTCGATCATCGGACGAGAGCAGGTTGTAAAAAGAGGGCAGGTCCTCTTTGTGCAACTCGACATGGAGGCCGGTGGTGATCGCGTTCATCGAACTGCGATATTTGCCGGCGGGCGAGACGGGCCCTTTGCTTTTGCGACCGTTTTCGCGGGATGCTTCGGCGCGACGCTGCTTTCGTTCTTCTCGATTTTGTTGAGACATAGAGGTATTTCCCTCCTTACAGCGTAAAAGCCGGAAGAGGGGTAATCGGGGGAAGGGTGGAAGGGCGGATTTTGGATAGTGTTGATATGGAGGGAGTTGTTCACTGAAAATATTTTCGAATGGGTTGTGATTTTAGTTTGCGGGGGGCGCGAAATTCGCTGGGAGGCACGCCCAACTTGCTCATTTTCCCCGATCACAGTGTTGTTGAAGGTTGATCACAACGCTCTGGTTTGTCTCCGAAGCCGCCTCGGCGGATTGCTCAACTATTTGTGACCGGGAGGCCTGACAAACTTCAAGCGTACGGGTTTTTAGTAGTGACGGGAGCCCGGAGAGCCGGTGCCCTTGCATCGATTGAAGCGGTCGCTTCCGTCGCGAATCGCCTCCTGAAATTACGGTGCCGCCGCGGTGCTGCTAAGAGGTCCTCAATCGGAATGGCTTAACTTTTCGAAGCTGAACAAGTTTCGTTCCGCAATACGGTAGACGGAGTCTCTCCGCCGCCGTGATAGTCTGATCATGAAATGCCAATTCCGAGCGAAAGTCTCGATCAACCCTCCAATGCGGACGGTACCGGCGGCATTGCTGCGAAGCACCCACTTTCTGAAATCCTTCCGTTACTGGTCGCGCCGTCTGTTGACGGAAAAGGGAAGAACACAATCCGGATGGAGCTGATTCCGGTCGCCTGCTGGAAACTCAACGATGTTCGTTTCCTATTCGGCTCTTCGTTCCTACTGCCGCAAACCCGCACCGAGTTTATTGAGCTCCTGCAATTGCGTAAGGAGCATCCGGGTGCCCCACTGTCGATCTTTGGCCATGCAGACCCGGTGAGCGACGACACCTTCAACAAGGAACTGAGCGGGCATCGAGCTGAATCCGTTTACGCGGTACTTGTGCGGGACGTCGCAATGTGGGAGAAGCTTTTCAGCACGAAGGGGTCGGCCGAAGGCTGGGGCACCATTTCTATTCAGCGCATGCTGGCTGGGTTAGGTTTTGATCCTGGGCCTCCGACTGGCTCAACAAATGCGAGGACCACCGCCGCGGTCCGCGAGTTTCAAGCAAAAAATGGCTTGACCGAGGATGGGAGCGCGGGCCCCAAAACACGCGCGAAACTATTCGCTGCCTACATGGTTTTTCTATGTCCAGACAAATTCGAAAAAACAGAGTTTCTGGGTAGCGGCACCGACGCCAAGGGCAAGGGCGACTTTCAAGGTTGCGGCGAGTTTAACCCGACGATGCGCTTCTCACAGATCGAGGAGAAGGAATTCAACAAGCCGGTAAACAGAGACGCGCGTAACGAAGAAAATGGCCGCAATCGTCGCGTTATGGTCCTGCTTTTCCGGCCCGGCAGCAATGTTTCTCCTGCCAAATGGCCATGCCCTCGGACATCCGAAGGAGTTGCCGGATGCCGGAAACGATTCTTCTCCGACGGGGAAGCCCGCCGCTCGCCGCAGGCGCTTCGTCGGGAGTTCGCCACCACGCAGGATACGTTTGCGTGCCGGTTTTATCATCGGCTTGTAGTCGCCTCACCCTGCGAAGGCATCAATCCGCCGGTTCCATTGCTGGACGGCGTCTCGCCCATCCTTTTTTTCCCGGAATCGGAAGAAACAAAGGCGGCCGCCCCGACCGTTCAGTCCTCGCTAGTGGATAGCGCAGCTTCGACTAAGGCAGCGTCGATCGGGCCGTCTACACGAACGGTGGTGGTGAAAAAGCCTCATACGACAGTCGCTCGCGCCGATGTTGAGCTGACGACAGACGTGCCGTTCGACGGCGAAGGCACTTTCACGGTGTCGCCGCCCGACAAAATCCTCTTCTTCCTTGGCTCGAAGCGGATAACGTTTGCCGGAAGAGACAACGTGTTTTCCGGTGACGAACTTCGGATCGGCGTCACGCTGTTCGCCGAAGGCGCACAGGGTAGCGTCTCGAAGGACGATATTACGCTTACGCTGACCCTATCTGGCGGAAGCAAGAACATCGGGGCACCCGCGAATATCAAAATGACCGCGGTGGAGGTAACGCTGGATATCTGCGAACCTCGCACTGATATTGCCGCTGATCCTCCCGCGCTCGCTCAACCACCAGCGGGCAACCCACCCGCCAATGGTATTCCGAAAGACAAGATCTTCGGCGGCCGCGGCCTTCCGGTACAAGAAGATCCGAAGACAAATGAACGGGCCATGCTTTTCGTTCGGAAGATCAAGCCTTCCTCTTTTACCGGTAATCTTGTCCTCACGGCGCTGACAGATCAAGTGAAAGCGTTCTCCAAGGAGTTTCCGGAAGCGGGCGAGACCGCATTGGCGAAGCGCCATGTCTTCCCGTCAACCGACGTCCAGGCCGCCGATAAGAAGTTCTTCGCCGAAGGCGCAATCGTCAGCGGCAAGATCCACGATACCGGGTTTCAGCTTGGGATTGAGGGCATGCAGGAAGATGCGGATCGCGTTGTCATCACCGTCGTCCACGCTGAGATCGTTAGTGATGTGGAACTCAAAGATGTCAACCTGGTCGACCGTGTACCAGAGAATCCGGAGCGAAAGACGAAGTCGAAGTTTTTTCCGGCCCCGATTATCGTTGGTGTGAATTACGATGTCCGTCTTCGGCCCCATACGGAGATTCCTTCGGCTATTGGCGCCTTCAGCCCATTGAAATTTGTTTGGTCCACGCGCGCGCCGGCGACCGTTACACTCACTGATACGACCAAGGAAGTCCTCAAACTCAAGGCGAAGAAGAACAGCGGGTTTCTGGATGACGTGACGATCGAACTGATCGTCGACTCGGACATCGGCAAGTTTAAGAAATCTCACAAACTCACCGCCGTCACTGTTGTTATCGACCCCGTGCTATCCGGCCAAATTCCAGCGCTGAATAGCGATATTAACTTCATCCGGAATGCCGCGGTGACGCCGATCCTTCCGAGCGTGCCCGCGCCGGACCCCAAGGTAGCGTCGCACATCACGGCGCAGATCACGCCGAATCTGGCGTTTACCGACGACGACCCGCGCATCTCGTGGTGGATCATTGGCCGCGAGCCTGCGGAAGCGGGCAAAGCCAAGTATCAGGGCCGGGCCGCCTTTCTGGCCGCAGAGAGCGCCAAGCGAGGCACGAGGATCCAGATCGCCGGCTCTATCGAAGGCGATATCCTGGTCCAACCATATTCGGGCGGTTTCGGTTATGGAATGTTCCGCACAAACGTGGCCGAACTTCACAAAATCAAGTACCGGGTGAATCGGATCTTTACCGATGTTGTACCTGCCACTGCTTCTAAAGCCGCCGTCCCAGCCCGGGTGCCCACGCGCTCCCACGCGGACGCAAAGAACCACATCAAGATGGCGAACATCTATCTGCGACAGATGGGACTGGAATTGATCCCAGATGATTCCGCCGCAGTCGCGACGACGGCCGGAAACCCGCTTATTGGGCTCGCGGCTCTGGACGCTAACATCGTGTCCGCTACTCGGATCGAAGCCGGGCATTTCGATGTCAAGGTGAATAAGCAGCGGTTTACTTTTCAAACGACTGATACCAATGCAGACGCTGCCGTGCGGATCAACGCGCGCAATGAGGTGATTGTGTTCGCCTATATCCACTCTCTAAGCAAGGGAACAAACGTTTTAGCGCAAGCGCAGACGTGGCCGCACAATCATGCGCCTACAGCCCGGAAGGATCCGCCCGGCAACACTACCCATCTGCTGAGAGACGCCGGCGTGCCGTCCAGTTCACTAATTAGAAAAACGGGTATTCCGGGCAGCACTCCAGTCGGGGCGGTGAGGTTGCGATTGTTGCCAGCTCTATTCGTGAAGTTCAAGAGTTCACAGACAGCTCGCCACATCGATCTTTTGTGGGGAATCTCAGTGCCCACGACTTCCATGGACAACTCCGCTCCAGGCGCGACACCGGAAGCTTTCTACGGCGCGGTTCTGGCCCACGAACTGGGCCATGCACTGGGACTCAACCACCGCATCGCGTCTGGCGACCCCTTTGCCGATGGACTTACGGTCCCGGCACAGAAGAACATCATGTTTCCTTCCGCGAATTTTCCTTCCATGGAGAACTTCGACATTATCCAGGCCAAGGCTGTCCGGTTCAGCGAAATTCTTTTCCGTACTCCATAATCGAGGTCAGACATGTCCGGCGCCAACTCAACCCAATGGATTCTAGAACGCAGCACGGTCCTCAGTACCTCCACCGAGCCCGCCGAATTAACAGTGGCCGCCGCTGAGTTGGCCGGCAGCGATGATCCGGGGGCGCTCGACGCGCTGGGGCAGTTCCTCCATGACCCCGGCTTTCTGGGGCGCCTGGACGACCCGGAGGACCCAGGCGCCAGAACGCGAAATTTGGGCCCGGTTCTGAAGGCACTCGCGGAGCGACCGAGCCCGGAGATTGTGCCGCTCTGCCTCGGCCTCATCCAGGATCCGGTCTTTATTGAGGAATCGGATCGCAAGATCTTCCTTCTGGAAGCGCTTGCGGCTGTCGTCCCAATGAGCGCGGGGACCGTTGAGGCGTTCCGGAATGCCAATGAAGAGGGTTACTACGCTTCCAGTGCGCGTCTGCTGGCCGGGAATTCCAGCCCGCTTGCTTTAGGTTTGTACCTGGAGATGATGCTCGACAACGAGATCGAAGCGGCTGAACGAGTCGACATTCTGCATATGTCTTTGATCCCGGTTCGCAACCGCATTGCCATCATGGAATGCGTCGCAAAGCTGGTTGCCAAGAACCCCGGGGAGGAAGTGGCAAACGCCGCCATTGAGTCCATATACAACTACGAGTCGTTTTGGCGCAAAGGTCACCCCGCCCCACCGCCGGCTTGGCGGACTTCATCCAGCGAGGTGCTCAGATACCTTGTTAGTCTAGCT
The DNA here is from genome assembly GCA_046597015.1 of Bryobacteraceae bacterium. Lineage (GTDB taxonomy): Bacteria > Acidobacteriota > Terriglobia > Bryobacterales > Bryobacteraceae. The sequence continues at coordinate 1,780 of JBKJLJ010000642.1, read as the reverse complement.
CCATACCTCAAGAAGAACTGCAATATGCCGGAAGGCCTGCGGGAGGCGATGGACCGAACAACGGCAATCGCCGACGCGCTGCTTTCTCGCCGGACTGCGTGAGGCCAGGAGGCAATTGTGGATTACTTTATTGTCGGCTTGCTTCTCTGCACAAGCCTCGTCGCCGGGCCACAGGCCGGGAGCGATCCGGATGCCCTGGAGAAGGCCGCAATGGGCCTCGTCCAATCCCGCACTTTCAACCGGTTGGCGGTGTTGCTGGAGGATCGTGAATTCCTGGCGCGCCTGGATGACCCCGCGACGGGGAAGACTCGCCGGCTGGGCCACATTATGTTGGCTTTAACCGAAAACGCGTCCCAGGAAACTGCGGCGCTGTGCCATCGTCTGGCTGCCAATCCGGCTTTTCTTGAGGAGCCAGACCGCATGCTTTTTCTTCTTGAAGTGCTGGCCGCTGTCAGGCCCATGACGCGACAGACGGCGGATCGATTTCGCAGCACGAACGCGGAGGGCTACTTCGCCTCTAACGCCCGGCTGCTTGCCGCGAACGGAAGCCCTCTGGCGGTGGGCCTGTTCGAGGCAATGACGCTTGACAAGGAGGAGCCCGTCGAAGTTCGCACGGAGTGCCTTCGTAATGGGATTCTGACAAACCGCACAGCTCTCGCCCTGATCAAGACGGCTGGAAGGATCTTTGCGCGCGCAACCGAGCCCCAACTTCGAACTTCTATACTTGAAGCCGTGTTTAGCTACCGGCGCGAGTGGTCTCGTCCGGGCCGCGCAATTGCCGCTCCGCCGGCGTGGGATACCGCTTCCGATGAGAGTCTGCGGGCCGTCCTTCGTCTCGCCGGGATTGCTCAAGAGAAAGGGGGCCTGCCTTCCGAACTGCGCCGCACTATGAACAGGGAGGTGGCAGTGATCAAGCAGGTGCTGGTCAGACGCGGCCTAACACCGGCCCTTTAGTCCTGGTGCCGGCCTTTCGAGGGATGTTTTGCAACTTTGAAAACGCTACGAGGGATTGACTCGATGTGAACTTGGGGTGATTTCCAGGCAGCCGGTACGAAGAGGTGGTGAATGATTCAGTTCTCAAGGGCGGGAGGGGGACGCGACGAGAAGGGGCGAATCTGGCCCCGTTATGAGGACGTGCATCGAGCCTAAAGCCGGTATGAGAGGGTATTGCTTGTCGGAAGATTAGCGCCCTTCATCACCATCCCGCGGCGGCGACCGGAAGACCTCTCGCCGATGCCATTCCAAGTACTCCGATTTGGGCCAACTGGCGGCCAGGCTAGGCCGCCGCAAAGGGCGGCCCATCAGGGCAACGAAATGCTCATCCGATTTTATGCCCCCATGGGCGTGCGGTTCCGATAGTCCTGCGTCAGTCTCGCCAAATCCCGCTCCTCCCGGCTCGTCACGAGCACCGGATACTCATACCACTCCCCGCCCGGTTGCTCCCCCCTCATACCCGGCAGGACCCGCTGCTTACCTCCCTTCTCACTCGCCTCCACCTTCTGCTCCGCCGTCTTCCGGCGCGACACAATCACTCGCCGCTCCCGGGTCCATCCCTGCAATCGCAGTGTCGTCTCCAGGCTCTCCCAGCCCTGTCCGCTATCCTGCCACTCCGCCTTCTTCCCCTGCTTGGCCAACCGGGCAATCGTCTTCGAAACATTGTCGATTTGGCGCAGTTTGAACAAATAGGGCAAACCGCGCTTCTCCAACCCGGCCATCATCCCCTCGTTTCCGTGGGCGATATCCCCCCGGACAAACGCCGGCCACTGCTTCCGATCGCGCG
>JBKJLJ010000542.1:0-6577 GCA_046597015.1 Bryobacteraceae bacterium | reverse complement strand
CGGCGACAATTTTGGCTGCGGATCCAGCCGCGAACACGCCCCCTGGGCGCTGACGCAGTACGGTTTCCAAGCGGTGCTTTCAACGAGCTATGCTGACATTTTTAAGCAAAATTCGCTAAAAAACCGTCTGCTGCCGATCGTGATGCCGAAGGACGTACACGCGGCGTTGTTTGCCGCGCTAGCCGAAAACCCGGCGCTGCAATTGACGATCGACCTGCCGACCCAGACTCTGAGCTGGCCGGGTGGTCCGTCGATGTCGTTCCCGATTGACGCCTTTGCCAAGGACTGTTTGCTCGAAGGCGTGGACGAGATTGGGTATGTGTTGAAGCAGGACGCGGCGATCGCGGCCTTTGAAGCGCAGCGGCCTTTATCTTTGAACACATTAGCCTGAGAATTTTCCGCTCTGGGAGCCACTCTTCGTTTGTGAGGCGGCGCATGACGCGTTCGTTCCACGACTCCCATTCCATTCTGTGTTTTTCACCAAGGCCCGGCTCCCTCGCCGGGCCTTGTTTTATTTTCGCTACCTATCGAAAAAACCGGCCGATCGCTGCCCGCGTCGTCTCAATATCCTCTTCCGTATGAGCCGCGCTTACAAACCCGGCCTCAAACTGACTCGGCGCCAGATAAACTCCCTCACTCAATAAGTGGTGGAAGAACTTCCCGAAACGCGCCGTGTCCGACGTCTTCGCCGTCTCGTAGTCGACCACCGGCGTCTCGGTAAAAAACATCGTGAACATACTCCCCACCCGGTTCACCGTCACCCCCGGGGGCGGCGCCTCCACCAACCGAGCGGTGATCTTTTCGAGATAAGGGTAGATCTCCGGATGGCTCTTGATATGGCGCAGCATCCCCAGCCCCGCGCTAACGGCCAAGGGGTTCCCACTCAGCGTCCCGGCCTGATAAATCGGGCCGACCGGAGCCACTTTGCTCATCACGTCGCGCCGGCCGCCATAGGCCCCAATCGGCAGACCGCCGCCGATTACTTTCCCAAACGTCGACAGGTCTGGCCGGATCCCAAACAGCTCTTGAGCTCCGCCGCGAGCCAGCCGGAATCCCGTCATCACCTCGTCGAATATCAGCAGCGCCCCATGCTTTTGCGTCAGTCGCACCATCGCGGCCAGAAACTCGGGCGTCGGAATAACGCAACCCATGTTGCCAACCACCGGCTCCAAAATAACCGCCGCAATCAAGTCACCCCGTTCCCGAAACGCCTGTTCCAAAGCCTCCACCGAGTTATACGGCAGCGCCAGCGTCGTATCCGTAAAGCCCTTCGGCACGCCCTGCGTATCGGCGATGCCCAACGTCGCCATGCCGCTTCCCGCCTTTACGAGTAAGCTATCGACGTGGCCGTGGTAACAGCCTTCGAACTTGATCGTCAGGTCCCGCCCCGTAAAGCCGCGCGCCACGCGCAGCGCCGACATCGTCGCTTCGGTCCCCGAGTTCACGAGCCGCAGCATCTCCATGCTCGGCACGGCGTCGATGATCTCCTCCGCCAGTTCCAGCTCCAGTTCGGTCGGAGCCCCAAATGAGGTCCCGATCGTTAAGGCCTTCTCAATCGCCGATAAAATCGCGGGATGCCGATGGCCGATCAGCATCGGTCCCCAGGATCCGATGTAGTCGATGAACTCGTTGTCATCGACGTCAAACATCCGGGCTCCCTGGGCGCGGGCGATGAACCGCGGGGTGCCGCCGACGCTGCGGAAAGCGCGGACCGGAGAGTTAACGCCGCCCGGAATCAGATGTTGCCCGCGGGCGAGCAGGGCCTCGGAACGAGTAGTAGACATAAGTTAGTTAGGAAGTTACGATACGACGTAAAAAGGTGTTAATTGCGATCTCCGCCATGGTCGATTTGAAGTTACCGCGGATACGTGCACGGAGTTCACGATAACTCATCGTACCGGCGAACAGCTCCTGCATTACGGCTTGAATACGCGGGCTCCGACGGAGGAATTGGAGCATCCGGGTCGTATTGGCCCCGCCGCAGAACCGCCCCAGGTACACTCGCCGCGCCAGCGTCGAGGCATAAGCCAGGTCCACCCCAAACTCAAGCTCCACCTGCGCCGCGTACGCCTCCGGTCGGCCTTCGGCCAGCAACTGACCAGCGAGTTCGCCCGACCGCATCGCGTAATAAATCCCTTCCCCCGTCACGGGATCCACGAGGCCAGCCGAATCACCCACGGCGAGCCAGCTAGGGCCAGCCAGGCGGTTGTTCGGCCACGATTCTGTAGCGAGGGCAGGCAGCATGTGAGCGTAAAATTGAGCGTCTTTATAGGAGATGCCACGCTGCGCTAGATAGTCTTCTAATCGTTGGCGCAAGGCCGCCGCCGTCACCCCTTTCCCGCAAATTCCGGCCGAAAGATGGCCGCAACGAGGAAAAAGCCAGATGTAGCCCTCCAGGTCAGCGAAGAATTGAATATCGATGTGAGGCTGATCGGACGGGATGTAGTAGCCGAGTGCGGACATCGTGTCCGAAGGAGTCCAAGGCGTGCCGAAGGCGCGCAGCGGGTTGCGCGCCCCCGTGGCAATGATCAGGTGATCGGCTTGCAGCGGGCCGGAGCGGGTCGTCAGGGACCAGGACTTCCCTTCCCGCTCGACAGCGGTCACCCGCGTCCTCAGCAGCTCCGTCCCCGCGGCGGCGGCCCGGTCCAGCAACAGCTGATTGAGTTCACGACGGGAGAAAACGAGGAGCGGCTTTTCGAGCGCGAGCCGGGCTGGCACGGTCGAATCGGCATGGAGCCAGGTGGTCGAGACCGCATGGCTGCGCCCCGCGGTTAGAAAAGGATACTGGCTGTAGGCCTTAAAGGTTACCCCGCCACCGCAGGGCTTCTCCCACGCCATTTTCTCATCGATGAGCAGGGTCCGGAGTCCTGCCCGGGCCAACCGCTCTGCAGCCATCGAGCCGGCCGGGCCACCTCCGAGAACGGCGATGGTGGGGTTCACGGCTTTGCAGGGATCGGCGGGTGGCCGGAGGGAAGACTGCCCGCGTCGGGGGACGGAGCGCTGTGCGGAGCCCCGTCACCGGCCGCCGCCGCCGCGCCCGGCTTCTTCTTGACGACCCACTTGGTGCCTTCGGCCTCTAGGGTGTAGGAGATCTTGATGCCGCTCGCGGGGGCGCCTTTCGGGCCAATGCTGGCGACGGCTTCGGCCTCTTTATCATGGAAATTGACACTCACCACATCCACGTCCATGGAGGCTGCGATCATGTCGTCTCGTTTCCCAAGATAGTCGACAATCGCTTGTTTGATCGACTCCTTCGTCTGCGGCGCTTTCGCGCACGAAGACAGAAAAGAGCCAGCCCCGAGAGCTACGAAGAGGAAGAAGTAACGCACCCTTCAATTATAGCGAGGCGGCGCCGAACTAAGCGGGTCGACTGGGGCACGGCCGGGGAGCTTTCTTTTCTTCGACCAGCGGACTGAGTTTTCCCGGCGACCGACTCACCGGATCCGTTGGCGTGACAATGGCGGCAGCGAGCGCGAGATAGAAAGGAAGAAGCAGGATGGCACGTCGCATTGACTAGGTATACGAACCGGCGGCAAAAACGTTCCGTTAGTTTATCGGGCTGCCGTGAAGAAAACGAACGGAGCCCAATAATACGGCTTGGCGTACGGCCCGGCGGAACGCAACAGCTCTAGTTTGGCCTCCCGGAGCGCTTCCGCGGAGGGCCTACCGGCCGCCAGCCGCCGGTAGAAGTCGCTCATCAGACGCGAGGTACTCCGGTCGTTCACGTCCCAAAGCCCGGCAATGACATTGTGCGCTCCCCCTTCCAGGAACGCCCAAGTCAACCCGACCAAGCCTTCACCGCTGTAGTTACGGGCTCCAGCGCTGTGGCAACACGAGAGAGTAACCAACTCGGCCCGCCAAGGCATCTGGCGAATCTCCGCGGCGGAGACCGCCGAGCCCTCGTCGCGACGAGTCAACAACAAGGCGGAGTGCAAAGGGTCGACCGGGTCACTCACCGCATGCACGGCAAAATGGACATAACGGAAATTGGGAATCGGTTGGGTGAGAAGCTCGGGTCGGCTACAGGCCGGGCCTTCCAGGCGCCTGACAGGCAGCGGCACCAACGCTGTTGCCACGGCGGCTACTTCCTCTCGGGCGAACGGAAGCGGCTGATAGGGCTCCGGCATCGTCTCGGGAGCTCCCACCACAAGGGCCTGGGAGCCGGTGGAGCGAACCCGTTCGGAAAGCAGCAAACTCAACGATGGCACCAGGGAGACGGTCGCATCCTCGAGCCAGTAGCGGTCCGGATTTTGGGGCGAGGCAAGGGTTTCAAAACTGAGGGAGTGGAGGGGGCCGTCCGGGACCAGATAGACCCGGGTGCCGGGCGGGAGGACGGCGACCGCCGGACGAAGTAACAGTTCCGTCAACTTCCGGCGGGCGGGGGCGTCGCTCGACCGAGGATCTCGCAAGCCGCCGATAAACTGACGGTACTCTTCGACCAAGGGAGCCAGCGCTTTCGAGCCCGGCAGGGGAAACGATTGAACCGCCGTGGGTGTGATCGACCAGAGCCACGAGCGCTCGCGATTAAGCGAATAAAAGAGAATCACCCGCCCGGTGGCGGCGGCGAGCTTCTGCAATGCGGAGCCCCGGATGCGGGGGGATCCGCCGAGGAGCCGGCCACGCACCGTCGCCGCCGTCTCCAGCGCCAGGACCGTTTCGCCGCGTTGCATGAGAAAATCGACGTACTCGGCGTAGAGATCGGCGACGCTAGCTCCGTAAGAGAGCCGCGAGTCATCCCGCTGCAACTGCGAGCGAGTCGATTCACCAAGGGCGAGTAAGTCGCGGTACTTCTCGGCCGCGAGTTCGAAGCGGTTCGCACGAGAGAGAAGTCGGGCCCAGCGGCCGAGCGCTTCCTGGCGGTCGGCGGGGGAATTCGCCTCGTCAGCCGCGATAGCGGCAAAGCCGGTTTCCGAGGAAGCAAGCCGAGCCTGGGTCAGGGCGATGGAGGTACGGAGGGATCGGTCGTTGGGGTCGGCGAGTTGGGTGGCTTCGGCCAGGAACGGCTCGGCTCGGGCCAGTTCCCCCTGCTCGAGATAGGCCCGGGCGACGCTATGCGCCCACGCCGGGGTAAACGCGGTTCCGAGGGCCTTGGAGACCTCCAGGGCTCGCAGGAAGCGCTCGGTTGCGGCGGGGAAATCGCCGCGTTCGAAATGGATGGAGCCCGCTTGACCAATCCAGACCATCGCGTCGTGTTGCTGCCCGACCGAGAGCGCGAGGGGCTCGGCGCGTAGCAACAGCGCTAACGCCCGGTCCGGATCACCGAGCGCGCGGTAACAGAGGGCGAGGTTTCCCAGTGCTTTTTCTTCGTTGCCGGGGGTCTGCGAGAGGCGGCGGACACGTTCGAACCAGGAGATGGCCTCCTCATACCGATGGGCGTTCAGCGCGACGAAGCCAAGGTTGCCGCTGGCTTGCAGTTCCGCGAAAGGAAGACGTTGCTGTTCTGCGTAGGCGAGGGCGCGGCGCGCGGCGGCTTCGGCGTTGGCATAGTCTCCCTGGCGTGTTAGGGCGATGGCTAGCCGAAGGTCGACCGCCAGCAACAAGGGCGCGGACGTGCCCGCTAGCGAACGCGCGGCACGGAGCAGGGTCAGCGCAGTGGCGGTATCCCCTCGGAGACGGGCGGCGTTGCCGAGGTGCATCAGACGTTGCACCTCAAGAGCCGCCTCCGAAAACGGCTCTTGAGGAAGAAGGGCTTCGGCGGCGGCGCGATTGCCTTGGCCAAGAAGCACTTCGGCCCGCAACAGCAGAAACCTTGGCTCGCGCGGGGCACGATCGAGGACCGCCAGGGCCTCGCTCCAACGGCTCTGCTGAGACTGCAGTTCCGCCTGCTGATAGAGGGCTTCGGCGTCCGGTGGGCGACACCCGACGAGAAACCCCAGCAGGAGAACGACACGGCCCATTATGGCCAGCCGACTCCGTTGGCCCCGCTGCCGCCGATCTCGATGCCGCCTTCTTCGGGGCAGCCGAGATCAATCCGGATCATGCTAATGCGGCGAGACGACGGGGTGACGAACAGTTCCGCCAGATAGACCTTGCCAAAGTTGGGGATACTGATTTCCGACGGCCTTACGAGCGAGAAGCCCCGGACATCGTTCCGATACGACGAACCCACCGGGAGAGCGAGCTGGTTGGTTGAGTTTTTCGCCGCCTCCGCGGTGAGTTGACTCCACTGAGGAAACCGGTTGAAGAAGGCCGCGTCGAGGCTAGCGGGCACCACCTCGCCAGCGATACGGAGGTTCTCAAATCCAGCTTGGACGTAGATCGACGCTTCACCGCCGGCGAAGGGAATGGAGGTGCTGACGGTAGCGAAGATCTTGTCCGCGGTCAACATACCCATGACGCTGACCCCCGCGATCTCAATGGTCGACCGGCTGACATAGGGGCCGCGTCCGTCGCGGTCGGTCTTGCTCTGCCCGCCGCTCACCGAAGCGACAGCGCGTCGGAAACTGACGAGGTTACGATAATCGAAGTCATCGACTCGAGCGGTCCCGAAACCGCCGGTAATCGGGAGGGTCGCCATCGCTTGCACGGGGATAACGTCTTCAAAAGGAAGGGTGAAGCGGCCGGTGAGGGCGTAGGC
>JBKJLJ010000244.1:0-4641 GCA_046597015.1 Bryobacteraceae bacterium | reverse complement strand
CGGATTATCTCGCCCGCTTCCAGCGAGAAGCGCAGGCGCTGGCCGCTCTTCACCATCCCAACATCGCCTCCATCTTTGGCCTCGAAGGCAACGCCATCGTTATGGAACTGGTCGAGGGCCAAACCCTCCTCGGGCCCCTGCCCTTAGCCGCAGCGCTCCCAATTGCCCAGCAAATCGCCGAAGCGCTCGAAGCCGCCCATGACAAAGGGATCATCCATCGCGATCTGAAACCCGGCAACATCCTGATCACGGCCGACGGCGTTGTGAAGGTGCTCGACTTCGGCCTGGCCAAGGCGGTCGAGCGGACCACCGACTCCTCCCAAAACTCGCCAACGTTGACCATGCGGGCCACCGAAGCGGGTCTGATCTTAGGCACCGCGGGGTACATGTCACCCGAGCAGGCCGCCGGAAAGCCCGTCGACCGCCGCGCCGACATCTGGTCCTTTGGCGTGGTCTTCTGGGAGCTCCTCACGGGTAAGCGGCTGTTCGATGGTGAAACGATTTCCCACACTCTCGCCGAGGTCTTGAAGGAACCGATTGATCTGACTCTCCTACCGGCGGGGCCGGTGCGGGATTTGATTAGCCGGTGTTTAGACCGCAACCTCAAGACCCGTCTACAACACATCGGCGAAGCACGGATTGCGCTCGAGAACTACCATCACGCCCCGCCCGCGCCCCCCGTCAAACCACTGCGGATGAACTGGGCCCTCACCGCCGCGCTAGTGCTGACCGCAATCGGCATCACAGGCTTCACCACCTGGCGTCTTCTCAAGCCCGCCCCGCAGCCGCTGCTGAACCTGAATCTGAACCTCGGCCCGGATGCGCTCATCGAGGGCACTAACCGAAATGCTACCTTCGACCTCTCCGCCGATGGGCGGGCGCTCGTCTACATCGCGAAGGGACCCGCGGGACTTCCCCAATTGGCCCTCCGCAAGCTGGACCAGGCGCTGCCTGTGCTGCTGGCTGGAACGGAAGACCCGAGCAGCCCGTTCTTTTCGCCCGACGGAGAGTGGATAGCTTTTAACTCTGGTGGCAAATTGAAAAAGGTGCTCGCCGCCGGGGGCTTGCCCATCAACCTGTGCGATGCCCCCAGCCTGCGTGGCGGCACGTGGGACGCGGAGGGCAACATCATCGCCGCGCTCGACATCCGAGGCGCGCTCAGCCTGGTTCCGGGAGCCGGAGGCGCTCCGAAGCCGTTCACTACCCTAATCGGGAACGAGGCCACGCATCGCTGGCCACAAGCTCTGCCCGGGGGAGCGGGGATCTTGTTTATCAGCAGCATGACGCCGGGCAGCTACGAAAGCGCCGTCATCGAGTTCGCCTCTCCGAAGGGGGAACGAAAGGTGGTGCATTGGGGCGGCTATGGGCCACGCTATGTGGCCACTGGCGATCTGCTCTTCATGAGCCAGGGAAATCTACTCGCCGCCCCGCTCAACCTGGCACGGATGGAACTCACCCGGAGCCCGTCCCCGGTTTTGTACGATGTGGATACCGTGCCATTCGGCGGGCTGGCACCGTTGGCCGTTTCCGCCAACGGCATGCTGCTGTATCGGAGCGGCGCGGGAGAGCGAAAGATGTCTCTCGGCTGGGTCGACCGTGACGGGAAAATAGACCGGCTGCCGCTGAAGGCGGCCCATTACAGGTCCTTCGCCATTTCGCCGAACGGAAAGCGAATCATCATAACCGAAAGCGGGACCGTCCCGGTCTCCATCTACGATATCGACCGGGACGTACTGACGCGCCTGCAGTTCCGAGCGGGCGGCCGAGTGGTGTGGACCCCGGACGGCCGCCAACTGGTGTTCGGCAACGCTGAAGGGCTGTCTCTAGCATCGGCGGATGGTTCGGGGAGCTCGCAGCGTCTGACCAACTACGGAAGCGACCGGCCGAGCGGCTGGCACCCAGACGGTTCTATTCTCTACTTTCTCCGCAACAGCCAACTCTGGCGGCTACCCATGAACTGGTCCGAGGGCGGCATCTCCAAACCCGGGCCTCCCGAGAGGGTGGAGGGCGTCGGATCCGGAAGAGATATGACGGTTTCACCGGATGGCCGATGGGCTGCCGCAGAAAAGAGTGTGCCAGGGTCGATCGAAGCGATGGTCTATTCCCTGGCACCGGGAGAAACCCGGCAGTGGCAAGTCTCTGCCGACGGCGGCTTTGCGCCGACTTGGTCCCCTCGCGGCAATGAACTATTCTATGCACGGTCCGACGGCCAGTTGGTTGTCGTGCCGTATTCGGTTCAGGGTGGCACGTTTGTCCCTGGCAAACCGGAGAAGTGGACGGTGCCGCCGTTAGTAGAGGCCCGGCGGTCCATTGAAACTTCGCCAGACGGGAAGCGCTACCTGGCGGCGGTGTTCCAGGAAGCCGAGAAAGCCGGACCAAAGACAGAAATGGTCTTGCTGCTCAATTTCTTCGATGAACTCAAGCGCCGCGCCTCGGGGGCCAAGTAATGCCGCTCTCGATCGGAGACAAACTGGGTCCCTACCAAATCGTCGCCCCGCTCGGCGCGGGCGGCATGGGCGAAGTCTATCGAGCCCGCGACTCCAAACTGAATCGCGAAGTCGCCATCAAAGTGCTCCCTGCGGCTCTCGCCAATGATGCGGATTATCTCGCCCGGTTCCAGCGAGAAGCGCAGGCGCTAGCCGCGCTTCACCATCCCAACATCGCCTCCATCTTCGGGCTCGAAGGCAACGCCATCGTCATGGAACTGGTCGAGGGCCAAACCCTCCGCGGACCCCTGCCCTTAGCCGAGGCGCTCCCCATTGCCCGGCAAATCGCCGAAGCCCTCGAAGCCGCCCATGACAAAGGAATCATCCATCGCGATCTGAAACCCGGCAACATCCTGCTAACGGCTGACGGCGTAGTCAAGGTGCTCGATTTCGGCCTGGCCAAGGCGGTCGAACGAACAACCGACTCCTCCCAAAACTCCCCCACCTTGACCCTGCGCGCCACCGAAGCGGGTCTGATCCTAGGCACCGCCGGATACATGTCACCCGAACAAGCCGCCGGAAAGCCAGTCGACCGCCGAGCCGACATCTGGTCCTTCGGCGTCGTCTTCTGGGAACTCCTCACCGGCAAGCGGCTCTTCGATGGCGAAACGATTTCCCACACGCTCGCCGAGGTCTTGAAGGAACCGATTGATCTAACTCTCATACCGGCAGGCCCGGTGCGGGAGTTAATCGGTCGGTGCTTAGACCGTAACCTCAAAACGCGCCTGCAACATATCGGCGAGGCACGGATAGCGATTGAGCACTACCACGAGACCCCGCCACAAAAGGCCGCCACCTCGAAGTTGCCGTGGCTGGCAACAGCCGCGGCGGCCATAGTTGCAGCGGCGCTCGGCGCCCTGCACTTCACGCAGAAACCGCCAGCACCGTTCGCAGGGGTCTTTGAAATCGACTTACCGCGTATCGCCGCCTTAATCGACAGCTCCGAACTTTCACCGGATGGCCGGTATATCGCCAGCCACACGAACGCGGGCATTTTGATCCGCGACCTGCATTCCACCGAGCGGCGCATAGTGCCTTTGACCGAGCGCAACGGACAGATTGGCTGGTCCCCCGATAGCGCCTCTCTTGTCTTCGCCGGTGGTCAAAAGATCAATAAGGTTGCCATCGATGGAGGTGCGCCGCAAACGCTCTGCGACTATCCTCCGGGGCCAGCCTATCCCGCGTGGTCCCCGGACGGGACCGTACTGTTCAGCGGTGCGGGTGGCGCACTTTGGAAAGTTCCCGCGGCAGGGGGAACACCCGCGCGCGTGACGCTCGCAGTCGCGTCCGATTCGGGGGAAGCGCACATGCGGCCCGTGTTCCTCCCCGACGGGCGCCAGTTCCTCTTCCTCGTGGTGAGTTCAAAGGCCGAGACAGACGGAGTGTATGTGGCCTCTCTTGACGGTCCTCCCGATCAGCGCGGGAAACGGGTGCTCGATAGCCGCTTCAGCGTTCTGGTGGCCCAGGACGAAAACGGTGGCACCTACCTGCTCTACCGAAAGGGCACCGTTCTCTTTGCCCAGGCTTTTGACACAAGGGCATTGGTATTGAAGGGAGCCGCGTTTGAGATTGCGCCGAAGGTAGGCAATATTGGCCCGGTCCTGTTGGCGTCAATCTCCAACCGTGGTGCGCTGCTTCTTTCCGCCGCCGGCCAGTCACTGGACTCGCGGCAGTTCTCCTGGTTTGACCGCGGCGGCAAGCGGGTCGAAGACGTGGGGCCCATTGGCGCGTGGGTCGATTCGGCACTGTCCCCGGACGGCCGGAAGCTAGCCGCCACGCGGTATGAGACGAATAACGAGATGAATGTCTGGACGATGGATCTGCGTCCGGACGCCGTCCCTGCCCGCTTCACCTTTGAGCCCACCCGCTTCCTGCGCTGGCTCCTTTGGTCGCCGGATAGCAAACGACTTCTTTTCACGCCCAACACCAACACCGATGGCGGTGGGACGTACGAAAAACCAGGCGACGGAACCGGCGCGCAAAGACCGGTGCCGGGCGTAGTTGGAGTTCCGACGGACATATCGCCTGATGGCCAATCGATCCTCTCCCACCGGAGCGGAGACCTTTGGATTCACTCGAGCGGAAAGCCCACGCAGCTTACCCAAACCGCCTACACCGAAATGAGGGCCAAGTTTTCACCCGACGGGAAGTGGAT
>JBKJLJ010000201.1:0-4446 GCA_046597015.1 Bryobacteraceae bacterium | reverse complement strand
TTGGATTGGCCGGCGGGGGCAGCGAATAAAGGTACATACCCAGCGCGTAAAGAGCTTCGTCGGTGTAGCGGACCGCGAAGGGCGGGGCCCCGTCCACCAGGCGAAAGTCCCCCCACGACGACGGCACCTCGGCGCCTTGCACCAATGCCGCATAGCGCATCAGGTCGCCCACCGAACGGTGCCGGTGCGTCCCCGTATGGTTAAGATACCGGCGATCGCGAATCCCAATCAGGTCTGGAATTTGCGGCGGTTTATCGAACGTATTGCCGTCCCGCGTCATCACCCCGTCAGGAATCCGCGCTTGGTGAGCGATGAATTCCTCCACCGTCAACTTCGCTACGCGTTCATATGGATCCGGATCGATCCACGGTGCCGCGAAGAAGAAGCGCATCATCGGCTTCATCGCCTGCTCGAAGATCGCCGTTGCGTCGCCGCGCTTGGCCACCGCGCGCAGGCTTTCCCCCATCACACGGTCCACGGGATTGTTCCCTTGGGCGCCCTTCAGCACGCCGCCGTCCGGCATCACCCGGGTATGGCACCAGCCGCACGAGTTCCCTCCAAGCTCCACCTCACCCTTCTTCCGAATCACATAGCGAACCGCTGGATACGTGCCATCCTTGGCCACCCGTACCCCCGCAGCCGGAAACCACTGCGGTCCGCTTGGCGACAGCGCGGGATTCTCGAAGAAGGTCGGAGCGTCAAAAATCGCCTCGCCTGCCTTGGACCACTCCGCGGGCGTGCGCCGTCGACCGGGATCAAAAACAATTTCCGGCTCCACCCGCCGCAGGTACTCCTGATATCCCGCGGGTTCCCGCCCCGGGGCGTAGACGGGATAAGTCTTATAAATAGGGAGCGCGGGGATCTTCTCGTAAGCCCCGGACGTCATATGTTTCGGCGTCCGTGCCGGGTCTCGTAGCGGCGTCTGCATGGAAGCCAAGGCAGCTTCATCCCATGTTCTGGGGATGGTCTGCCCTTGGCTAACGAGGGTACAGAGCGAAAGCAATCCTGCGACCAGAAGATTGCTTCGAGGGATGCCGACGTGCGTTTTCATGAATCCACCTCAGGAACTTCGGAACCACGCACTACCGGCCGTCCGTGATCTTGGTGAAGGTAATTGTGACTGTGCTGCCAGGGCCCATGTTATCCACCCCGACTGCGTGGATCGTCTTGCCTTCGTTGGAGATGACAAAGTCGGCCGTGCCGCTGCTGCCGTCGGGGAATATCGCGGTCGTCGTGCCGGTGCAGTCTGGATTAACCTTGTACGTACCCGAAATCGGAGCGGATCGGAGCACCAAAACACCGAAATTCGCGCTTTCGGTTCCCGTATATTTGCCGGCTCCGTCAAACGTTTGCACGCCCACTCCGTTGTACGGCACCGGCGTAGCGGACCCCGGCAACACCTGGGTGCCGCTGAAGGTAAAGATGTAGGTGCCCTTCAGAACGGGGCACGCCGCTCTCTGGGCGCTGGCGATTCCAGGGGCCAGTACCACGAGACCGGCCAGGACCGCCAATCGGGCCATCTGATAAAAACTATATCGGTTCGTCATTTTCGTTCTCCTCTGTTGCGAAGCTTCTTGTGTTCGCAATGCCAGAATGACGCGACCGAGCCGCCCCGAGGGAGTCTCCGGGGGTGAATTAACGGTGAACTTCTCTGGTACTCGCCTGATTCTTTTGAACTTGCTCATCAGACAAGCCGAGCTCCGCGAGCAGCCTTAAATATCGGGGATCCGTTCGAAAGGGGTCCCAAATCGAATGTACCCGGGCATAACTAAGGTGGGATTCCTGGGATTTACGAGACAATTCCGCCCAGCGAAAGACCTCGCTGGCGTCTCCCAGTCCGTGGTAAATCAATCCAAAGTTGCCGGGCGAAACGTATTCGCCCCGCTGTGACTTCGCTTGCAACTGCTCCAGGATCTTCCGCGCCTCCGCCGTTTTCCCCATCCGGGCATACACCCAACCGATGAACGCGAGATTCTGAGGGGACGGCTGCATTTGCTGAACCTGTTGAAACGCGTTCAGAGCGGCCGGATAATCGCCCGCCCCCACCAAAGCAATTCCCATGCCGCCCAACGCCATCAGGTCGTGAGGATTAGCCGTCGCCAGTTTCCGAAATCCCCCCACCGCTTCCTGATGCCGCTCACTAAGAATTGCCAGCCACGGTTCGCTCATGGCGATCAGCGGTGACAACGGGTCCAACTCTCTCGCCAAGCGGCTCTCTTCCGCCGCTTCCTGCCAGCGTCCCTGCGGAGCGAACACAGCATGGGCGAGTTGGTAATGGGCCTGAGCCGAACTTGGATTCAGCCGCAGCGCGCGCCGCAGCAGGCCTTCGGCGGCGGACCACTGATAGTCGTGACGCGCCGCGATCACAGCCGATGCCACATAGGCCTCTGCCAGTTCGTCGTCGCAGGCCAAGGCCCGCTGAACCGCCGCTCGCCCTTGTGCCGCCAACTCCTTAGCCGGTTTCTGGCCCATTATATCGGCCAGTTGATAAACATCCGCTAACCCGACGTAAGGCAGTGCGTAGTTCGGATCCGCCGCGACGGATCGCTGGAAGAAGCCCTCTGCTCTCTCCACCGCTCCCGGAGCAAACGAATTCAAGGCGTGTCGGCCCTGCAAATACAAATCGAAGGCCTGCTGATTGGCCGTGTGCGCCTTACGTAGCCGTCGGATCTCAGCTCCCGACAGCTTCACCTGCAGCGCGGTCACCACCGATCCCGCTAACTCCTGCTGCACCGCGAAAACATCGGACAACTTCCGCTCGAACGACCCCGACCAGACATGATAGCCATCGTCCGTCCGGATCAACTGCGCGGTCACCTTCAACTGGTCGCCATCCTTGCGTACGCTTCCCTCCACCACGTATCCGACGTGGAGCTTATCTCCAATCTCCTTTACTTCGACCTGCTTGTTCTTAAACGAAAACGCGGAAGTCCGCGCCGCCACGCGAAGCCCGCCGGCATTGCAGAGTGCGTCGGTAAGCTCCTCTGACAAACCGTCCGCAAAATATTCGTTGGCCGGGTCGGAACTGAGGTTGAGAAAGGGCAGAACCGCGATCGAAGGAATCGCGGACGCCTCCGGAGTTCGGAATCGCCCGACCGCCCACCAACCGCCCGCCCCCAAAAGCAGCGCCATCGCAATCCCTCCGGCCAGACGCCACCGGCTGGCCTTAGGAGCCGTGACCTCTGGTTCCGGCGCCGCGGCACCCGACACGAACAACGGAACGTAACTCCCCTTGGGCACTTCAATCCGCAGTCCCGCCTCCGCCCCTTCGTTCGCGTAGTACTCTTCCAGCCGTTTCCGCAGCTTGCCGGCTTCGACGCGCACGATCGTGTCCACTTTCGGGTCGAAATCCGTCGACCGGTCAAAAACTTCAATCCCTAGAACGAGTTCCTTAATGCTCTCACTGTTGCCTGCCAGCGTTTGCTCAACAATGTAGGTAAGAAAGCGCTTCCCTCGAGTGGCCGTGGCGAAAGGGCGGCTCTCTAAAATAGCCTGCAATTGCTGCCGTACGGCTTCCGCCGATGGCAATGACGACTCTCGAGTGGGATTGTCTGCCATCGATTTCTTGCTCCCGGCGGGCGTATTGGTTCGATTATAGCGATTACTCCCATCAACCCGAGGCGAAACCGCCTCCAAAGATCCCAGCATCCTAGTCTCTGAGATATTCATTGTAGATACATGAAGACCTCAATCCAAATTGCCAAGTGGGGAAACAGCTTGGGGCTGCGTATCCCCAAGGCGGTTGCCCTCGAAGCCAACCTCGGAGAAGGCGACACCGTGGAGGTGTCGGTGAGGGATGGAGAAATCGTAGTCCGCGCCGCCCGGCCCGCTTACTCCTTGCTCGAACTCGTGGATCAGATCACGCCCCAAAATCGGCATGGCGAGACGGACCGGGGACAACCTGCCGGCCGCGAGGAATGGTGATTCGACCGTACATCCCCGATACGGGCGACCTGGTATGGCTGACCTTTGATCCCCAAGCCGGACATGAACAGGGTGGCCGGGGGCCAGCTTTCATCCTCTCGCCTCGCGCCTACAATGCCAAAGCGCAACTGGCCTTGGCCTGTTCAATTACATCGCAAGTCAAAGGTTACCCTTTCGAAGTTGAGATTCCCCCCGGCGGCCTCATCACCGGAGTCGTCCCCTCCGAGCACCTGAAAAACCTCGACTGGCGCGCTCGCAAAGCCGTCTTCGAATCCAAAGCCCCCGCCGCCCTGGTCAACGAGGTCCGCGAGCGCTTAAGACCACTCCTGGGTTACTAACCACCGCTGAGGCTACAATCCAAGGATGGAGATACCGAAATATGTTTATTGGCAGGATGGCGTCCACTGGCTCGGATATCTTGACGAATTCCCGGATTACCGGACGCAAGGTGACACTCTAGACGATCTTCAGGAGCACTTGAACGATCTCAACCGCGATCTTTCGCGCGGTGAAATACCAGGC
>JBKJLJ010000156.1:0-3195 GCA_046597015.1 Bryobacteraceae bacterium | reverse complement strand
GATGGAAGAGTTGGGGCTGAAAGGGGTGCCGATGGTTGAATCACTAGATGAGACTAAGCGGCGACGGATCTTGAGGGTGTTGAAAGATTGTAACGGTGTGGTGAAAATGGCGGCAGAGCGGCTCGGACTGCCCCGGACGACGATGATTACGTTGATGAGCCGGCTGGATATTCATCGGTCGGAGTTAATGTGGGGCCGTGCGGCGGTTCGTGAAGGTTTGGTAGCACCAGAGCCTTAGCAGAAGTGGGGCCGATGGTACCTAATTCCGCCCACCAGCCACCAAATCGGCCAAATTGGACGGATTTCCAAACCCAAAGGAAACCACGATGGAACCATCGACCTAAGCTTCGTGCTGGGAATGCGTCGACGGCACCCGTCCGCCAGACTTCGGCAAGCTGAGTGTGAAAGCGGCAAAAGCCTGGATCCAAACTGCCGGGAAAATCACTTAAAAGGTCGATTCTCACCAGAACGAGTCGGGCCCCCGAAATCCCCATCAACGGCTTTCGAATATTTGCTTCCGGATAATGGAACTTCATGCAAGCCGGGCGCATCGACTTATTTGACGGGATTCCAAGATGCGAGGTATCAGGCGCGTTATTTCGTTCAAGAACCCCAGCATAGGAATTCTGTCCTCTCCGAAAACTAAACATTGAGAGTGGCTCAGTTGTAGCCGCCGGCTCGGTCGGTTCAGCGAGTAGTCGGCGGCGACGCTAGCGGCGGAGAAGCGGATTCGGCAACTCGGAAGGATCGTTCTGACCCCTAATCCGGTTGCACGGGAGTCGTTCCGGGCGGTTTATCTGGAAGAGTTTTTTGATGGACCCCATGCGCCGAATCGGTTTCGCTGAGAGTCGGAGCGGTTTCTGCATGCAGCATCTCGTTGACGGCTTGGCCTATAGTCGAGAGAAAGGCGTCTAGTTGCGAGGGCTTCTGGATGTACCGGACGCCCTCATCGGCGGCGTGGCGCTTGTCGCTAGTCGCCGCCGATGAAGTGAGGATGGCGAGCGGTACATTCGCTAAGTCGGGAGTCTGTCTCAGCCGCCTAAGCACGCTGAAGCCATCACTCTTCGGCGTGTTCAGATCGAGGAGGATCGCATCCGGGACAAAGCTATTTGGCGCTGCGCCTTCCGGTGGACAAAGGACACGCAGCGCCTCCTCGCCGTTATTGAACATCGTCATCTCGCAGTGGACGTTGTTCTCCTTCAGCGCCAGTTGAACCAAGAATATGTCTGCGGGATTATCTTCGATAAGCACGACGTGATGTTGACCCAAGTTTCACTCCTTTCCTTGCGCAATGAACGTAAAATGGAAGGTCGATCCCTGCCCATACGTAGATTCTACCCAGATCCGGCCCCCATAGCGCTCCACGACCCTTTGGCAGATGGCAAGTCCCAAGCCACTGCCAGCGTACTCCGCTCCGTGAAGGCGTTTGAAAGGGGCAAAGATTAGTTCCGTATGTTCTGCCTCGATTCCGATGCCATTGTCTCGGACGGAAAAGCACCAAACTGTGGCATCCCTTTCTGCGGTGACATGGACTCGCGGCGGCTCACTGGTGCCACGGTATTTCATGGCGTTTCCAATGAGATTTTGAAAAAGAAGGACCAGTGGAGTCTCTTCCGCCAGAATTGTTGGTAAAGGATCGTGACTGACGAGCCCGCTACTTTCTCGGATGCTTAGGTCGAGAAGTGCGAGGGCTTTGGCGAGAACCTGCTCACAGTCAACCCGGACAGGGCTATCGATCGTCTGGTCGTTAACTGACCAATACTCACGCAGATCCCTTAGTAAGGATTCCATGCGCTCGGCACCCTCAACCGCATAGCTTATGAATTGATCGGCTTGCGGGTCGAGCTTACCCTTGTACTTCCTGGCGAGGAGCTGCGTATAGCTCATCACCATCCGCAAAGGCTCCTGTAAATCGTGAGAGGCGGCGTAAGAGAAGTGCCGCAGGTCTTCGTTGAGGCGCTTCAACTCGTCTCCCCGCTGCTTGCGCTCTGTAATATCCTCCATGGCCAGCAGAATCAGCTGCACATGGTCGATGCGACGAGCATTAAGACACATCGTCTTGTTCCCTATCTTGGGGAAGTCTTGTTCCACCTGGAAATTTTCCATGATCGTGCGCGCGGGAAGCACTTCGGTCAGCAGTCGCCGCAGTTCGGGCTTGTCCCAGATCCCCGAGCCGAGATCAAAAAACAGGTGTCCCTCCGTTTCACTCGCGGTGACCTGAAACATTGTAAGGAAGGCCTCGTTTGCCGATTGAACTCGCAGGTCAGCTTCCAGCACCAGCAGCGGCTCATGTATGGTGGCCACAATGTTCTCTGCGAAGGTCTTAGCGGCCTGGGCTTGCTGTTCGGCCTTTTTTAGCGGCGTCACATCCGTGAACGTGAGAACAACGCCGTCAATTACGTGGTGTACCGTGCGGTAAGGCAGCGTGCGCAACAGGAAATGTCCTCCCTGCGTGCCTGTTAGATTCCGTTCTTTTGCCACAAGCGTCTTGAGCACGTCTTGAATGTCTTCTAAAAGACCCACCTCGGTAAACTGGGCTGCAAGATCGGTGATCGGTCGCCCGATATCGCTGTCGATGAGCCGGAACACGCTGCCAGCCGCAGGAGTAAAACTTCTGATGCGAAATTGCGCACTGAGAAAAATGGTGGCGAGCTGCGTGCTGTTGAGTAGATTCTCTAGATCGCTATTTGCGTAATCAAGCTCAGTAACTTTACGGTTCAGTTCAGAGTTGGCTGTTTCGAGCTCTTCGTTGGACGATTGGAGTTCCTCCTTGGAGCTTTCCAGCTCTTCGTTGGTGGATTGAAACTCTTCGTTTGAAGATTGTAGTTCCTCATTCGACGTTTCAAGTTCCTCATACGCCGCTTGTGCATGCTCGTGGGCAGCCTGGAGTTCGCCTTCGAGGTGCCGAACTGTTTCGTCGGCACTTGCGTCGGATATTGAGGAGATACTGCCCGGGCCCTTGTTCGAGACCACCTCTTCGAACGCGATCATGTAAAGGTTTGCGTCCGGAAACTCCCTAAGCGGCTCAACGATTAGGTCAACACAAATGGCCGCGTCGTTAGTTTGAACGCAAACCTGTTTCTGAACAACACGCTCACGGGTTGTAACGGCCCGGTGGAGCGAGGTTCGGAGCGGAATCCGCAGGCCTTCGCGTGCCATATTGATGACATTGGATTCTGGGATGCCAGGCGGCTG
>JBKJLJ010000126.1:0-2737 GCA_046597015.1 Bryobacteraceae bacterium | reverse complement strand
GTCGCTCTCAGTGGAATCACGACGTTCGGTACCCAGGCCGCCGCCGAGTTCGTTACCAGCGAAGACAGACTAAAGGAACTCTTCGGGCGAGCACCCTCGCCGTGGAACGGGGGCAACTTTCAAGCTGTGATTTCGATGCGCGTGAAAGACGATGTCCCCGGCCCATCGAAGTTAGAAGCTGCTTGGTTCTGGTAGCTTACGCGAGCGATGGAGTTGTTCGGCCTGGACGTGGGGCTTCTTTTTCGAAGCCTGCCAGTCCTTTGGAGAGAAAGCGCTGCCGGAGCGGTACTGCATTCTTTGGCGTCGCGGCAATCTGGAGGGGCCTGAAGGCGCTTCGTCGCCGGTGGGAGCGTAGGCTCTTTCTCCGGGGCTGGAGGTGCTCATCTTCCGGCGGCTGCTTCGGCGTTGTACCTTCGCTAAATACAAGTAAACTACCGGCGTCAGATAAAGGGTGATTAGCTGGGACAAGAGGAGGCCGCCCACCACGCACAAGCGTCAGGAGGGCTCCGAAGCCGGCGGAGGGGAGGCAGCTCAAGATCGTGATCGGGTGGATGAATCTCTCGTACAAGATCCCCCAAACGATGTAGACGACGAAGATGGCTACTGCCAGCAAGAGCATCAGGTTTTTCGAAGATTGCTGGAAAGCGGCGGTCGTTCCCGGAACGGTTCGGCTTACGTTTGTCGGCAGCATTCGATCCGCGACCGCTTCGATCTTCTCGACCGCGTCCTTCAGGGAGGCGCCGGGGGCGGTGTTGAATAGTTGGGCCAAGTAGGCGACCAATGGGGCCCACGCCGGACTTTTCGAGGAATGTATAATGGCGGCAACTCGGGAGACGACCATGCAAAAGTTCCGGACTTTCCTTACTGCCCTATTCGCTTTCGCTCCGTTAATCGCCCAGGTGGACACCGGTCGCATTATCGGCAGCGTGAAGGACCAGTCCGGGGCGGTGATCGTCGATGCGAAGGTGGCCATCACGAACACGCAAACCAATCGCACCTTCCTAACCACCGTCCGCGGGGATGGTACTTACGAATCGATCCCGCTGCGGATCGGCGAGTACCGCGTTACCGTGAGCAAGGAGGCGTTCAAGCGCACCGTGCGCGACCACATCGTTCTCCAGATCCAGCAGACTGTCGTCGCCGATTTCAGTCTCGAAGTGGGCGCCACCACTCAGGAGATTGAAGTCGTGGGTGCCGCGCCGCTCCTCACCGTCACAGACGCGACGCAGGGCCAAGTGATCGACAACAAAAAGATCGTCGACATGCCGCTCAACGGCCGGGACTATATCCAACTCGCGCTTCTGTCTGGCGGAGTGAATCAACCCGCGCCCGGCGCGCGCACCGAGGGCTTCTCCGCCAGTGGCATGCGCGCTTCGCAGAACAACTATCTGCTGGACGGCGTAGACAACAATAACGCGCAGATCGCGGCCCAAGGACGGCAGGGCGAGGCGGTGAAACCCAACGTCGATGCCATTCAGGAATTCAAGGTGCTCACCAACGCTTTCTCGGCCGAGTACAGCCGCGCTACGGGAGCCGTGGTGAGCGTGAGTCTGAAGTCTGGCACCAATGCCTTGCATGGCACTGTCTACGAGTTCTTGCGCAATGAAAAGCTCGATGCCAAGAACTTCTTTGACCTCCCCAATCAACCCCGCCCCCCGTTCAAGCGTAACCAGTATGGGTTTTCCGTAGGCGGCCCCATCGTTAAGAACAAGACGTTCTTCTTCGGAGACTACGAGTGGCTCAAAATCCGTGAGTCCCGCACGGTCAACAACACGATCCCCACCCAACAGATGATCCGCGGAAACTTCGCGGAGTTACTCCCTTCCGTCCAGATTTACGACCCCGCTACCTACAACTCGGCTACGCGGGTCCGCCAGGTGTTTCCGGGCAACATCATTCCCGGTTCGCGGCTGGACGCCGTGGGCGCTAGACTCGCCGGCCTCTATCCGGCCCCCAATAAGGCGGACCTGACCCGGAACTACCTTTACAACCCCGCCGACAACACCAATCGCGACCGATGGGACCTCAAGCTGGACCACGCGTTCAATAGCTCCCACAACTTGACGGGCCGATACAGCTATCAGAAAGACTATGAACCTTCCTCGGCCGATCTCCCTGCCCCGGCCTACGGAGGCGGCAACGCTCGCGACACCACCACGACTGGCTACAACGTCATGCTGGGTTACAACTACATCATCACGCCCTCGGTGATCCTGTCCTCTAAAATCTCCTGGAATGCCCTGCTCACGAGCATCACCCCACCGCCCGAGGTAACCCGCTCGTTGAATGCTCAGTTCGGCATTAAGGGAGTTGACCAGTTCACGCCCGGCATGGCGAATATCGCCGTCACCGGTTACAGCACCATCGGTCTGGGATCCACACTTCCCAACCGCGCCGACTCCCAGAACCGCCAGATCATCTCCGACCTGACGTGGCTGCGGGGCAAACACTCCGTGAAGACCGGCGTCAACCTCAGTTGGCTGCAGAGCCATTTGGCCAATCCAAACCAAGCGTTGGGAGTATTCAGTTTCGATGGCAGCTTCTCCCGGAACACGCTCACCACTCGAGAGGGCAACGCCGTGGCCGACCTGCTGCTGGGGTTTCCGTTTCAGGCCCAGCTTTCCACGCCCTCCTACATGAATCAGCGGGCTCCATGGTATGGCTTCTACGTCCAGGACGATTGGCGACTCACGAAGAAACTGACCGTGAACATTGGGATCCGTTATGACTTGCGTAT
>JBKJLJ010000053.1:0-12950 GCA_046597015.1 Bryobacteraceae bacterium | reverse complement strand
GACGGGCTTCGATCTGGATACCAACGGGGCGTACGAATTTCTCAACCAAAAGGCCGTGGCCCTGGAGCAGGGCGGCTTCGCGGTGGAGCTGCCGAAGTGGTGGAGCCGCGACGGAACGCGTGCTCGCCTCAGCGTGAAGGCGATCGTCGACAGCCCGGAGAAGCCACCGAAAGGCGGGCTCTCTCTGAACTGGATTCTGAATTTCGATTGGCGGATCGCCGTGGCCGGAGAGTTGGCGACGCGCGATGAGTTACTCGAGCTCCAGCGCCTGCGGTCTCCGCTCGTGAAGGTGCATGGACAATGGGCGCACGTCACGCCGGACGAGATCGACTACTCGCTCGAATTCTGGCGCCGCAATTCCAGCGGCACGGCCACGGTGCGAGAAGTGATTCAGATGTCCCTGGGCAACTACCACTCCAACCACGAACTGCCGATTGAAGGCGTGGTGGCGACCGGGTGGGTCCGGGATCTTTTGGACCAGTTGGAAGGGCGCAAAGTATTTGAAGAGTTGAAGCCGCCCAAGGGCTTTAAGGGCACGCTGCGGCCGTACCAGATTCGCGGCTACTCCTGGCTCAAGTTCCTGCGGAAGTGGGGCTTGGGTGCTTGCCTCGCCGACGACATGGGTCTTGGCAAGACCATCCAAACGTTGGCCCTGCTGCAACTGGACAAAGAAGAAGGCACGACGATGCCGACACTGCTGATCTGTCCCACCTCGGTGGCCGGCAATTGGCACAAAGAGGCTGCCCGCTTTACACCCCAGTTGAAGGTGCTGGTGCATCACGGTGTTAACCGCTCGAAGGGCGACGAGTTCATCAAGCAGATGCATAAATACCACCTGGTCATCACCAGCTATGGCATTTTGCAGCGGGATTTGGAGTACTTTAAGCAGGTCACCTGGAGCGGGGCGATCCTCGACGAAGCGCAGAACATCAAGAACCCGGATACGCGCCAGGCGAAATCGGTCCGAGCCCTCGTCAGCGATTATCGGGTCGCGCTGACCGGCACCCCGGTTGAAAACAACGTCGGAGAGCTGTGGAGCGTAATGGAGTTCCTGAACCCCGGCTTCCTCGGGACCCGGGAGCAGTTCCGGCGCAACTACTTCCTGCCGATTCAAACCAACCGCGACAACGACGCCGCCAACCAGTTGAAACGGCTGACTTCTCCCTTCCTCTTGCGTCGGTTGAAGACGGATACTAAAATCATTGCGGACCTTCCGGAAAAGTTCGAGAACAAGGTCTACTGCACGTTGACCCGCGAACAGGTGGAGATGTATCAGCAGGTTCTCAAGGACGCTCACTCGAAGATCGAGTTCGCCGATGGCATGGCGCGCCGCGGCGCGATCCTGGCGACGCTCTCGAAGCTGAAGCAGGTTTGTAATCATCCCGCGCATTTCCTGGGCGATGGCTCCACGGTCGTCGACCGCTCGGGCAAGCTGAACCGCTTGACCGAAATGATTGACGAAGTGCTCGTCAGCGGCGACCGGGCGCTCGTGTTCACGCAGTTCACCGAGATGGGCGGCATCCTGCAGAAGCATTTGCAGGATAGCTTCGGCGACGAGGTGCTCTACCTGCACGGAGGCACTCCGATGCGGCAGCGCGAAATGATGGTGGAACGGTTCCAGAAATCGCCGAATGGTCCGCGAGTGTTTATCCTCTCGTTGAAAGCCGGCGGTACGGGGTTGAACTTGACGCGAGCCAATCACGTATTCCATTACGACCGATGGTGGAACCCGGCCGTGGAAGACCAGGCGACCGATCGCGCCTTCCGTATCGGACAGTTACGGAATGTACAGGTGCATAAGTATCTCTGCGTCGGGACGCTCGAAGAGCGGATCGACGAAATGATTGAGAGCAAGAAAACCATCGTGAATGAAGTAATCGGTACCGGCGAAGGCTGGATTACCGAGTTGTCGAACGAAGAGCTGAAGAACGTTTTTGCTTTGAGTGCGGAGGCCTTGGATGAGTAAGCGGCCAGGCGGGGGTGGGGGCAATCGCGGCTCCTGGGGTAGGAAGAAATCAGGCGATCGACGCCACGGCGCGCCCGCCGGTCCGGCCGGGCCTTCGACCGCCGCCCCTCCGCCCACCGCGGCCGCGCCGCCTACGCAGCGGACCGGGTCCGGAGGAAACGGTAGCAGCAACGGCAATGGAAATGGTCGCGCTCGGAACGACCGTGATTTTCGCGGCAACAACAATCGACGCCGTGGTCCGCAGCGGCGCACCGGTGGCTTCCGGGCCCCCGGCGGGGGGATTCGTTCGCAGACCCGCGGCTCCCACTTCGGTGAGAACTGGTGGGCTCGTCGCTGGATCGAGGTGCTGGAAAGCTTTGAAATGGGCTCCCGGCTCAACCGCGGCCGCGATTACGCGAAAAACGGCCATGTCCTCGCGATTACGATTGACGAAGGGCATGTTCACGCTCGGGTTAGGGGCTCCCGGCCCAAACCCTACGATGTCGACATCAACATCAACACCATCTCCGAGGAGGACTGGACCCGCATCAGCGCGAAACTGGCCGAACAGGCCGTCTTCTCCGCCACCCTCCTTGCCGGCGAAATGCCGGGCGACATCGAAGAGATCTTCGAAGAGTTGGGCCTGTCGCTCTATCCCAAAAACGAACAGGATCTAGTAACCCGCTGTACGTGCCCGGATACCGCCAACCCCTGTAAACACTTGGCCTCAGTCTATCTGCTGCTAGGCGAAGAGTTCGATCGCGATCCGTTTCTGCTCTTCACTTTGCGCGGTATGCGCCGCGATAAACTCCTGGCCATCATCGAGAAAAACCTTCCGCAGGCGCTCGATGCGGAAGCACTCCGCGAGGACGACGAGGTTGTTCCGATAGAGGATCCGAAACAGGAACTGCAATTGGATCCCGACATCTTCTGGAAGGGTGCCTTCCGGATGCCGGAGGACGCGATGGGAGACGTCGCACCCCCGGCGATAGCGGCCGCGCTCCCACGCCGTCTGGGACCCTTCCCGTTCTGGCAGGGTCAGAAAACGCTGCTCGACACCCTTGAGCCCGTCTATCGACGGGCCTCGCAACATGCGGTCGTTTTCTTGCTCGGTGAGCCTCTGCCCGGCCCGCCTAACGGCGGTTCGAACCAGACGTAACAGCGCCGTGAACGGATTGGTACTCTTCGTACGGTCCCTTGAAGTCCAGGATTTCGTGATCGTCGATTGCCCAGATGCGGGTGGCGATCGCGTCGATCAAATCATGGTCATGCGTGACGATGAAGACCGTTCCGTCGAACTTTTGGAACGCTACGTTCAAGGCGTTGATCGCCTCGAGGTCCAAGTGATTCGTCGGTTCGTCAAAAACGAGGACGTTCGGCTTCTCGATCATCAGACGGCAGAAGATGAGGCGGGCAGCCTCGCCGCCGCTCAGAGCGTACGTCGGCTTAGCGCCTTCTTCGCCGGTAAATAGCATCTGCCCCAGCGTGCCCCGAACCTCTTCCCGGCTGAGTTGCGGATCAAACGTGTGCAGCCATTCGAAAGCGGTCGTGCCCTTTTCAATCGACTCTTTGTGGTCCTGAGCGAAGTAGCCGATGCTCGTTTCGTGGCCCCAGGTAACTTCCCCGGAACCGGTCGAGAGATCCTTTTCTTGAGCGGAAGTCACCGGCCCGTTGTCGAGCATGGCGCGGAGCAGAGTGGTTTTACCAGCGCCGTTGCGGCCGAGAATCGCAATCCGCTCACCCCGGCTGATATGGGCCGAGAAGGGCTTGAAAACCAGTTCGCTGCCGTAGGAGCGGGTCAGATTCTTAATCTCGAGCGGGTGTTTCCCCGACGGGCGCTTCGAGACAAACTTGATGAACGGCCGGGCGATGTTGGAACGCTTTAGATCGGAAACTTCGAGACGCTCCACTTCCTTGGCCCGACTGCGGACCTGGCTGGCGCGCGTGCCGGCGCTAAACCGGGCAATGAAGTCGTTTAACTGCGCGATCTTCTTCTCGCGCTGCTGGTTGTCGTTCTCGATCCGGGTACGCAGCTGTGTCTTCGCCATCACCATGTCGTCGTAGCCACCGTTGTAGACGATGATCGTCTGGTAATCGATGTCGGCGATGTGGGTACAGACGGAGTTCAGAAAGTGGCGATCGTGCGAAATCACGATCATAGACCCTTTGAAATTGTTCAGGAAGTCCTGCAGCCAGTGGATCGAATCAAGATCCAGATGGTTTGTCGGTTCGTCCAGCAGCAGGCCTTCCGGGTTGCCGAACAGCGCTTGTGCCAACAGCACGCGGACCTTTTGTCCGCCCTGCAATTCGCTCATCTTCCGCTCGTGCAGCGCTTCCGGGATGCCAAGGCCGCCCAACAGAATGGAAGCGTCGGAGTCGGCCGAATAGCCGTCCTCTTCGCCTACCAGCCCTTCGAGTTCTCCCAAACGGATCCCGTCCTCGTCGGTCATGTCCACTTTGCTGTAGAGCACTTCGCGCTCTTCAAGGGCGCTCCACAAACGAGCGTTGCCCATGATTACGGTATCGACCACGCGATAGGCGTCAAACGCAAACTGATCCTGCTTCAACACCGACATCCGTTTAGGCCGCGAGACAGTCCCCTTCTGGGCGTCGATCTCACCGGACAGGATCTTCATCAAAGTTGACTTGCCGGCACCGTTGGGACCAGTTAAGCCGTAGCGGCGACCCGTCGCGAACGCGACGGAAACATCTTCAAAAAGTACTTTTGCGCCGAAGCGCATGGAAACGGAACTTACAGAAATCATGCAGCGAGGTTCATCTGCAAGTATAGCAATCCCTACTGTTTGGGCACGCAGCGCAGGGCAATTACGAGATTCGCCATCTCCAAAGGGATCGGAAACGGCCAGTATCGGGTGGACTTGATCTCGAACTTCTCGCGAAGTTCGCCGAGAATCTCGGCTGGCACATTCACGTGCTCTCGCTCAATAAACCAACGATACGGCTGCTTATACCGCTTCTCAAAAATCCGTTGTGCGGAGATGCGGCGCGCCAGGGTATAGGCCAAGCTGCCCTCGCAGGGGATCACAACTTGTAGAAAACCCTTCTTTTTGTCCACCACCCGATGCAATTCGCGAACCGCCAGCGGCAAGTTGGGTAGATGTTCTAGAACATGAATGGCCAGCACCCGGTCAAAGTGACCGTCCGGAAAATCAAACCCTTTCTGACAGTCGCCGAGCACCGTCTGCACCCTCGGATATCGTTCCTGTAACTGGGCCAGCATGTTCGCCCGAATGTCGTTGGCTACGTACTCGCGCTCCTGTCCCGGGGTTAGCTTTTCGTAGTCCAGGTGCTCCCCGAGGCCGGCCCCGATCTCGAGTGTCCGCGTGAATTCCCCGGCATCCTCCACCACCACGCCGTGATTAAACTTATCGATCATCCCGAATTTCTTGGGCAAAACCTCATGCCAATATTTCATGAAGTCGTCGCTGATCACCACCTGCTCAGCGGTCAACGGGGGAAAACTCTTGGGCCATTTGGACGCAGTTGCCATCGTAAAGCAGTATCGCAGATTGTTAAACGAGGCGCTTCAGCCGGAAGACTTGACCCGGCCCGGGTCGAAAGAACGCCCCGCTCTTGGCGCCGGCGCGCGTCGAACTCTCCCGCTCCCGAGTGAGTTCCAACTCCCCGCTAACCAGTCGCCCCGTGAAACGGATCTTCGTGTCGTTGATCTCGTTGCCCGCCTGCTCAGCCAACACCACCACGAACGTCACCAAATCGCCGGCAACGATGCCGGTAGCGATCGGCGTACTTTGGTAGTCACCGTAGAGCTTCCCCCCCAGCGTGGTGCCCTTCTGCGTGAACTGAAACGCCATCGGAGTCGGATCCCGATCCGGTCTGCCGGAGCCGATCTCTCCCACCCAAATTCCAGAGAGGTCGGCGGCCCATGCCGAACCGGCGAGTAAGAACAGCGCGAGGCTACGCACGAACCAACCCCGCCAGCGGACCCGTGCTGTCCGCAAACCGCTCGACCGGGGTGCCAAAAGCGTCCAGCATCGACACGTAGAGATTAGCCATTTGCGTATCTTCGCCGTAAACCAAATGCTGGCCGGAGTTGATCCGGCCGCCAGCCTTGCCGCCCAGCACCAGGGGCAGATTGTGCGGATAGTGCCGGTCGCCGTCGCTAAGCGCGGAGCCGAACAGAACCATCGAGTTATCCAGCACGTTCGATTCGCCTTCCTGCATGTTCCGCAAACGGCGAAGCAGATAGGCATACTGCTCGACGTGCCAACGGTTGATGAGCTGGTACTGGCGCAGTTTGTCGGCGTCCTTTTGGTGGTGCGAGACGTCGTGATGCCCGGCGCTAACCCCTTCGAGAAAGCGGAAACTAACGTTGCTGACGGCATTGCCGAACATGAAAGTGGCCACGCGCGTGGTGTCGGTTTGGAAAGCGGTCGCGATCATGTCGAGCATCAACCGGACGTGTTCGGCGTGGTCCGCCGGCCGGTCGGTGGGAATTGCCTTCGGGTCCATCGCGGCCCGCGCCTTCCAGGTTCGTTCCTTGGTATTCGTAGCCCGTTGGACCCGCTCTTCGAGCGAGCGCATTACGGAAAGATACTCGTCCAGGCGCACCCGGTCCGCCCTGCCTACCTGCGTCCGCAGGCGCTTGGCGTCCCCGAGAACCCGGTCAAGAAGCAGCGAATCCATCTTTGCCTCGTTGCCCTGCGGACCAGACGAAGCGCGAAAGAGCCGCTCGTAAACCGAGCGAGGATTCAACTCGCGGGCGAGCGGCATTGACGGGCTGCTCCAGGCGATGTGGGAGCCGTAGACCCGCGTATAACCCACCACCGCATCGACGCCGATAGCTACCGGCGTCACCCCCAGCTCCAGCGACGGGAGGGGCGTCTGTCCGGCGATTCGTTGCGCCGCCAATTGGTCCACAGAAACGCCGTTGGCGATGTCTTCGCCAGGAGTCTTCTTAATCGTTTGACAGGTTAACCACGCGGCCTCTTTGACGTAGTGGCCGTCGCCGCTTTTGGAGTTTTCGTTCCAAAGATTCGTCAGAACCGTAATGTGACTCTTCAGGTCCTCCAGCGGCTGCAACGTGGGCGACAACTTAAAATCGGCACCCTTACCCTCGGGCGTCCATGCCCACGGGTTTACCCCATTCGGCATATAGAGCATCGCCATCCGCTGGGGCGGCTTGCCCGCACCGTCGACTGTCGGGAGCGGTGCGGCCATGGCTTCCAGCCAAGGCAACCCGAGGCCGACGCCGGCTCCGCTCAGAATGGTACGGCGAGAGATTTTCATAAGACCTTCTTTTCCTTGGGGCGCTCTTTTTGACGGAACGGGATACTCAGGACAATGCTTTCAATCAGCGCCTGAGAGCTGTAATCTTTGGCTTTGACTTCGGCGACGATGGCGTCAACGGTGCAGGAATCGCGGAGAGTCAGGCCACGGCCGAGAGCGTAGCCGAGCAACTTATTGGTTAGGTTCCGAACGAAAAGTTCCTTGTGGGCCATCAAGGCGGCCTTGAGCTGCGCCGGTCCCTGAATCTTCGTCCCGTCGTTCATCTCGCCCGAGTTGTCGATGGGCTTGCCGGCGTCTTCGTCGCGCCAGCGGCCGATGGAATCGTAGTTTTCGAGCGCGAAGCCGAGCGGGTCCATGCGGGTATGGCACCCGGCGCAGACGGGGTTCGACCGGTGCTTTTCCAAGCGTTCCCGGACCGACTTCGGAGCGGCCCCAGCCGCAGCCTCTTCCAGCGCCGGAACGTTGGCTGGCGGCGGTGGCGGCGGGGTCCCGAGTAGCGAATCGAGGATCCAGGTACCGCGCAGCACCGGGCTCGTCCGGTAGGGATAGGAGGACACGGCGAGCACGGCCGGCATACCAAGTAACCCGCCGCGATTCGAATTCTCCGGCAGCTCGACCCATTGCGGCTGCTTGGCCTGGTTCGCCCTGACAGCCAGTTTGAAGCCGAAGTGCTTCGATAGGTTGCTCGTGCCGATCGTGTATTTCGAGTCGATCAAATTAAGCACCGACAGGTTCCGCACGAGCAGTTCGCGAAAGAACTGCTGCGGCTGAATCCGGATGTCCCCCCGAAGCTCTTCGTCGGACGAGTACGTCGGGAACAGCTTGGCATCGGGTGCCTTGTCGCCCGTCAGGTCGCGCGTATGCAGCCACTGATCGGTGAAGCGCCGCGCCATGTTCCAGGAGCGATCGTTCTTCAGCATCCGTCGGGTGATCTGCCGCAGAACCTCCGGATCCTGCAGCTTTCCGGAGGCCGCGAGATCGGTTAACAGTTCGTCGGGCTGGCTGCCCCATAAGAAGTAAGAAAGGCGGGAAGCGAGCGCGTATCCATCCACCGTTTCGACCGGTTCGGTCCGGAAGAGAAAAAGCGGGGAGACCAACGCACCACGCAGAGCAAAGAAGATGGCCGGCTCAAAGTCCTGACCAGCCTTGCGAGCGGCGCGGAACAGGTCGAGGTAAGGAAGCAGGTCCGCTTCCGCAACCGGCCGTCGAAAAGCGCGCGGCAGGAAGGCCGCCAGGATCTTACGGGCGGCTTGGTCCGGGGTCACCCCGGGCCCGGGTTTGGCGACCAGAATGCGCGTGCGGGACTTGTGTTCCTTGGCGGCAAAGTCCATGGCCAGCTTGGCCGTCTCCATGTATTTTTCCGAATGGAGCGGAGACAGGAACAGCGTCTCGGCCGCGTTATCGAAGCCCTCGCCGCCGGCGCCGTCGATGGGAAGCGCATGGCCGATGTCGAGGTGAATATCGAGCAGATCTTGCACTGTCGCCGTGTACTCGTCGCGGTTCAGGCGCCGCAACGGCGATGGACCAGCGGTGATGCCCGCGGCACAGGCGGTCGTGCGCAACGTTTGATCCACATAAGCCGCGAACTCCTCACGCGCGTTCAGCGCCGGGGCGGGCAGTCCCTTCGGCGGCATCTCGCCATTGCGAACGCGCAGCGCCAGCCGGGTCCAGGCATGGGGATCGGCGGAAAAACTGGCCATATCGCTAACCTTTTCTAACCGAAAGCCGCCCACCGCGGATTTCCCGGAGTGGCAGTTCTTGCAATAAGTTACGAGGAATTTCTGCGTCGCCTCAAAATCGGGCGCACCCATGGCGCACACGGCGGACAACGCGGCTAGGGCGAGCGGACGAATCACAACATCTCTACTATATACCCGTTAAGGGACCTTCACAAACCGATAGCCGACCCCGCGGACTGTGAGTAAATGCCGGGGCTTGGCCGGGTCTGGCTCGATGTATTTCCGCAGCCGGACGATGAAGTTGTCGATCGCCCGCGTGTCGGTATCTTCGTGCAATCCCCAAACCTCTTCGAGCAACACTTTGCGGGAAACCGGCGAGCCCTCGTGTTGAATCAGGCAACGGAGAACGTTAGCCTCCATCAGCGTCAGCGGATAGACGCCCGAGCCAACTCGCAGTTCTAACTGGTCGAAGTCGACGGACTTGTCACCGAAGGTATAGCCGGTCGGTTTCCGCAGCCACTCGCGACGGCGCAGCAGACCCCCGATTCGCGCGATCAGAATCGCCAGTTCGAAAGGCTTCGGCAGGTAGTCATCGCAGCCCGCCGCGAAGCCGTTCAGGACGTCCTCGGCATGGCCCCGAGCGGTCAACATCAGCACAGGGACAAACAGCGCCGCGGCGCGGAGTTCCCGCAAAACCGCGAAGCCATCCTTGCCCGGGAGCATCACGTCGAGCACGACCACATCGAAATGGGTTCGTTTCGTCAAAAGAGCTTCCAGCGCGGCCTCGCCGGTTTCGACCACGTCGACTCTGTAGCCTTCCGATTCCAGGTTGAAGCGGAGACCTTCGGCCAGCGATCGCTCGTCCTCCACCACCAGAATGCTGCTCATGATTTCAGCGGGAATTGGACGACGAACGTGCTGCCGCTGCCCGGCCCCCCACTTTCCGCCCAAGCCTTGCCGCCATGCCGTTGGGCCACCGAACGCACAATGAACAGGCCTAGGCCCGTACCCTTTACCCGAGTCGCCAAGGTGCCCGGTGCCCGATAAAACCGCTTGAAAATCTGCTTCAACTCGCCCTTGGCGATGCCCGGGCCCTGGTCGCTTACGCGAAGCTGAGCAAACCTGCCGTTGACTACCTTCGTTGCAATGTCCACCTGCGCCGGTCCAACCGAATACTTGATTGCATTTTCGAGCAGGTTCGAAACGACCGCGCGGATCTCCTCGGCGTCGCCTCGCATCGCGATGGGTTCCGCGGGGGCAAACGAGAGATGGATCGCCGACTCCGGGTAGATCGTCCGGAAACGGTCCAGGCATTCCGTAATCATCGTGTTGAGGTCAAACGACGAAAGGTTCAGCTTGCGGCTGGCGCCCAGGCGGCCCGTCTGGAGCACCTGTTCAATGGTCGAAAGCAGCCGATCATTTTCGGCCATCATGATCCGATAGAAGTCCTGGCGCTTAGCCTCTTCCACCGGCCGCTGCTGCAGCGTCTCCAGATACAGCCGGATGGCCGCGACCGGCGTCTTCAGCTCATGGGTGACGGCGTTTATGAACGCGTCGTGCTGCTCGTTCCGCCGGATCTCCCGCACCAGAAAAATCGTGTTCAACACCAATCCGCTGATGATAATCGCCAGCAGGACCAAGCCCAAAAACAACAGGATGCCAGTACGCCAACTGAGCAAGACCCAGCCCACGTACAGCAAAACCGTAATCGAAACAAGGCCGGCGCCTAACGCGATGAAAAACGCGATCGATTTTCGCCGGCCCGTCACAATCACCCTTCCAGACTACGCCGCTTTCTGCCGCGGAACTTCCTCGTCGATTTTGGCTACCTTCACCGACTCGATTACACCCAGCTTTTCGAGCAACTTGATTTGCAAAAAGGACGGGTCGAATTCGTACCACGCCAAGCCATGCCGCGCCGAAACGGGATGGGCATGGTGGTTGTTATGCCAGCCTTCCCCAAAGGTCATCAACGCGACCCACCAGTTGTTGCGCGAATCATCGCGAGTTTCAAACCGGCGGCGGCCCCACATATGCGTCGCCGAGTTCACGAGCCACGTGGCGTGCAGACCCACCGTCACCCGGACAAACGATCCCCACAGCAGAAACGGCCATCCGCCAACGGCGAACAGCAGAGCCGAGAGCACCACAAGCGGCAGCCAATGCCAAGTGTTGAGCCAAATGTAGAAGGGATCCTTCGCCAAGTCGGGCGTGTACTTAGCCATCCGCTTGGTATCGGCGTGATCCGCTGTTCCGACCAGCATCCAGCCGAGGTGAGCCCACCAGGCACCATCGCGCGGCGAATGCGGATCGCCCGGCTGGTCCGATTTCTGATGGTGGATCCGATGCGTGGCGACCCAGAAGATCGGGCCCCCTTCCAGAGTCAGCGCACCGCAGAGGGCGAAAAAGTGCTCAAGCCAAAGCGGTGCTTTATAAGAGCGGTGGGTATGCAACCGGTGATACCCCATGCTGATGCCCAGGCAAATCGTCATCCAATAAAGGAAGGCGGCCACGGCGAGAGCGGTCCAGCTGAAATTGAAAAGCGCGGCAACGGTGCCTGCATGAAGTACGATGAGGACAATAACTGTAGGCCAGTTCATACTTTCACGCTACCAGCGATCCCCGCAAGTCTATGTATTAGTTGTGTAATAGCTTCCCGAGGATGGCGACCGCCTCTTCGCACGCCGCCCGGTCCACATCGAAATGAGTCACAGCGCGGACGCGGTAGGGTCCCATCGCGATCATCACCACGCCTTTTTCGAGCAAACGAGCGCACACCTGTTCGCCGGTCAGCCCCGTGTCGGCCACCCCGAAGAACACAATGTTGGTCCCCGCATAAGGTTCCACCACGATCCCGGGCAGCGCCGCCAGGGCCTCGGCCAGGTAGGCCGCATTCGCATGATCCTCAGCCAGCCGCCCCGGCATCTCCTCTAGGGCAATGAGTCCAGCCGCCGCCAAGATGCCGGCCTGCCGCATCCCGCCGCCGAGCCGCTTCCGCAGTCGACGTGCCTCTTCGAGAAGCTTTTGCGAGCCTACCAGCATAGACCCGACCGGCGCGCCCAAGCCCTTCGATAAACAGAACATCACCGAATCGGCGTGTTGGGCGATCTCGACCGGGGCCACGCCCAGCGCCGTCACGGCATGGAAAAATCGCGCCCCGTCCATGTGAACCGCCAAGCCACGGCTTTCCGCCCCCCGCTTGATGGCAGCGAGCTGCTCCAGCGGATAGACGGTCCCGCCCGCCACGTTGTGCGTATTCTCCACCGCGATCAAGCCCGTAGGCGCGGCATGAGGACCGACCGGGCGAATCTCCTTCGCGATCTGCTCCCAAGTCATCAGCCCATTTGTCGTCGGGATGGCGCGGGCGAGGCAGCCCGCAAACCACGCCATCATCGAGAGTTCGTAGTTGTGCACGTGCGCACGGGCTTCGCAGATCACCTCCTGGCCATGCACGGTGTGCATCTTCAGGGCGATCGTGTTGCCCATCGTGCCGGTGGGCACGAATAAACCGGCCTCTTTGCCCATGATGGCCGCGGCGCGCGCCTCCAGGCGATTCACCGCCGGGTCCTCCTGATAAACGTCGTCGCCGACTTCAGTTTCGGCCATCGCGCGGCGCATGGCCGGCGTGGGTTTGGTTACGGTGTCACTGCGGAGATCGATCATAAGAATTCCTGGAGTACGTCGTTCGAAAGTAGGATGCCACGCGGCGTCAGACGCAGGCGTTCGCCCTCGCGGGCCAGCAATCCGTCGGCCACGAAGCGGGCAATCGGCTCCCGCCAATGTTCCCATTCGGCGGGTTCGGGGACGATGCCCTCGCTCAACCGCAGGCCGACGAAGAACCGCTCGGCGGTCGGATTGGCCGGGTTGAGGTCCTCCCGCCGGGGGCCCGTCTCGACGTAGGCGAGCGCGCTTTCCGGGTTCTGCCAACGCTCGCCGTCGGCGTTCGAATGGGCGTCGGCCCCGAACCCGAGATACTCCTCCAGCTGCCAATACTTCAAATTGTGCAGCGAAGGTTGCCCAAAGTTCGATATCTCGTAGCGAGGCAGCCCCATGGCGGC